>JAGNPC010000207.1 GCA_017989795.1 Paludibacter sp.
ATTATGGATAGATCGTTGAGTGATAAACGATATATGTATATGAATGCGCACGACGCATACCAATATTGCGAACAATTGATAGATGTTGTTGCACGTTTTAATGGCGAACTTTCGTTGCTGTGGCACAATAACATGGTGGAAAAAACTCCCAATTCATATCATCGCAAACTTTATATAGACCTTTTAAAATACTTAGCTCAAAAATAATGAAACGAATAATTGTTTTGGCTACTAATGATTTTGCAACGGATCAGCGCGTTCTGAAGGTTGCTGACGTTTTTAGTCGGAATGATTTTGAGGTACTATTGTTAGGTAGAAAAGTGAAGAATGAGCTGCATGTTAAATTGCCATTTGATTCTCATTTGTTGCGGGTGGTTTTTAAAAGATCATTTTTATTTTACATTGAGTTCAATATTCGATGTTTTTTGTTTCTTCTTTTTTCGAAACATACTCATGTTCTTTCCAATGATACTGATACGCTTTTAGCTGGTTTTTTTGCTTCTAAATTGAGATCTAAAAAGTTTGTTTTTGATGCTCACGAATTATTTCCAGAGATTCCTGAATTGCATCAACGAAAGTTTCCAATGTGGGTTTGGACAAAAATTGAGGATTTTATTTTTCCAAAATTATCGGTATCGCTTACAGTTTGCCAATCTATAGCTACTTATTATCAGCAGCGTTATGGCATTCAAATGGAAGTTATTCGAAATATACCTAGTTTAAAAAAACCGGCTTCGAAAAGACTCGATTATGGTGGACGTAAAATTATTTTATACCAAGGAGCATTAAATATTGGTCGTGGACTTGAATGGGTTATTGATGCCATGCCGCAAATTCAGAATGCCGTACTCGTTATAATTGGTTCTGGCGATATTGAGTATCAACTTAGAAAAATTGTTATTGATAAGCAATTGACAAATAGAGTGTTTTTCATTGGGCGAGTGCCTGGTGATGAACTGTATAAGTATACTTCATCGGCCTCATTGGGTTTGTGTTTGCTCGAGAGTATAGGGTTAAGCTATTATTATGCTCTTCCAAATCGTGTTTTCGATTATTTGCATGCCGGAGTTCCTATATTAGCGACCGATTTTCCCGAAATAAGAAATATTGTAGCAAACTATAATACTGGTTTGTTAATCAAAAAATATGATCCCACTTATTTAGCATCAATAATTACGAATTTGCTTGATAATAAAATGGATACAACTCATTTTGCTACAATTGCTAATGAACTTTGCTGGGAAAGAGAAACGGAGAAATTAAATAATATAATTGCTACCAAGCTTTAAATAACCAACTATTTATGCGTAAATTACTACTTTTATTTTTTACATTATTGAGCACTATTGGTGTGTCGGCACAAACTAAATCTAGTATTGATGATGTTGTCAATTCGATTTTTGAACCTGTTATTTATTATTTAGATAAAGTATTATTCTTTGATCCTTTTGCAGCTCTTGGTTTTGATTTTGGAATAAAAATTCCATTTATTGTTGTGTGGTTAGTTTTTGGAGCTGTTTATTTTACTTTCTATTTTAAGTTCATTAATTTTAAAGGGTTTAAACATGCCATTGAATTGGCTATGGGAAAATTTGACAAAGAAGGTCACTCTGGTGAAATATCTCATTTTCAGGCTATCTCTACAGCGTGTGCTGCAACCGTGGGTTTAGGAAATATCGCTGGAGTTGCAGTTGCAATCTCATTAGGTGGGCCAGGAGCTACTTTTTGGTTAATTGTAGCGGGGCTTCTAGGTATGACAACGAAGTTTACCGAGTGTACTTTGGGTGTTAAATACCGAAAAATTGATAAAGATAACATTGTTTCTGGTGGGCCTATGTATTATTTAAGAGATGGTTTGGCAAAAAAAGGATTTGTTAAAGTTGGGAAAACCTTAGCCATCATGTTTGCAATATTTGCTTCTATTGGTGCTTTTGGAATTGGTAATATGTTTCAATCAAATCAGGTTGTGGCACAAACAATTATTACTTTTCCTATGCTCGAAAATTTCAAATTAGGCTTAGGGATTTTAATCGCATTGTTGGTTGGTGTTGTTATTCTTGGTGGAATTAAGGGTATTGCTCGTGTTAACGATAAGTTATTTCCAATCATGGCAATACTTTATATAACGTCATGTTTGGTTGTTATTGCTATTAATTATCAACATTTAGGTAATGCAGTTTCCGTTATTTTTGATGGTGCATTTAATGCTGATGCTGCTAAAGGAGGTTTTGTGGGTGTTATGATTATTGGATTTCGTAGAGCTGCTTTCTCAAACGAAGCGGGTATAGGTTCGGCAGCTATTGCCCACTCAACTGTTAAAACAGAACGCCCTGTAACTGAAGGTATAGTTGCACTTCTGGAGCCTTTTATCGATACGGTGGTTATTTGTACACTAACTGCTTTAGTGATTGTAATCACAGGTTTGTATACTAATCCGGATAATTTAACTGGTACTGAGTTAACTTCAGCTGCATTTTCTACAGTTTCGTCTTGGTTCCCTTATTTGCTTTTACCTACAATTATTCTTTTTGCTTATACTACCATTATATCGTGGTCATATTATGGTGTAAAAAGTTTCGACTTTTTAGTTGGCGATATGTTTGAGCGTCGTTTTGGTTCACGTATGATAGCAACTCGTATTTACCAGGTTGTTTTTCTGATAATTACTGCTTTAGGTTCGGTGATGAGTTTAAGCGCTCTGGTTGATTTCTCGGATATGCTGGTATTGGCTATGGCTGTACCTAATATAATTGGGTTACTAATTTTAAGCCCTGAAGTTCGCACTGATTTAAAAGAATATATGGTTTGGTTAAAAGCCGAACGTATTAATCGAAAAAAATAATATATTTAATTTCTATTTTTAAAATGAACAATCAATTTTCAAAAAAACTTACTGTTCTAAGTTCTCAAACGGCCGAAAGCCTAGGTTCAGGTCTATTGCCGGTTTTTTCAACTCCATCGTTAGTTGCATTTATGGAGAATACTGCTATGCAACTTATTGAACTTCCCGAGGGTGGATCAAGTGTTGGTACATCAATATCAGTTAAGCATCTAAAAGCAAGTGCAATAGGTGAGGAGCTTACATGTATGGCTAACTTAACCCTAAACGAAGGTAGGAGGTATGCTTTTGAACTTGTAGTAACCGATTCAAAAGGTGATGTAGTAGGAGAGGGCGTGCATGAGCGTTTTGTGGTCGATGTGCAGCGTTTTATGGCTAAAGTTTAGTCGTTTTTTAGTTGATTTTTTTATCTTATTTCATTAATAATCATGCGGTTTTTTATAATGCTGCATCAATAATATTTTATATAAATTTTTTTTATGTCAAAACAACTTTCTATTGCCTTAGTTGCGCACGATAATCGCAAAGCCGATATGGTAGAGTGGGCATTGCATAATGCTGATCTTTTATCAAAACACAAATTAATTTGTACAGGTACCACAGGTGGTTTAATTGAAGCGGCCTTAAACGAAAAAGGTATCGATGTAGATATCACTTGTATGAATTCGGGACCACTAGGTGGTGATGCCGAAATTGCAGCATTGGTAGTTCGCAAGCAAATTAACTTGGCTATTTTCTTGATTGATGATCTTAACGCACAGCCTCACGAGGCTGATATTCAGATGCTTTTGCGTCAATGTCGTGTACATAATGTGCCAATTGCTTGTAATCGTTATAGTGCTGATTTGATGATTACTAGTTCTTTATGGGATAATGAAGATTATGAACCGTCAATTCCTCGTTATGTGAAGTTTAAGCGTTAATAGAACAAAAGTTATTTCTCACATAGCTCTTTGAGATAAAATACAAAACTGCGAACTTCTGCTTCAGTAGTGTCATACGAACACATCCAGCGAAGTTCGCCAGTTGTTTCATTCCAAACATAAAAGCGGTTTCGTTCCTGTAGTGGCACTATTGCATGAGTAGGAATTATGGCAAACACGGCATTAGCGTCGGTTTTGCGGGTCACTGTCACACCATTAATTTTCACCACTTCTGAAGCTAATAAATTTGCCATCTTATTGGCATGAGTAGCCATTTGTAGCCACAAGTTATTGGTTAGTAGTGCTGTAAATTGTGCTGCAATAAAGCGGTTTTTTGAGAATAACTGCGCACTTTGTTTTTGATAGTAGGCTGCATATTGTTTTAGCTCATCGTTAAATATTAGCACAGCCTCGCCTATCATCAGGCCGTTTTTTGTGCCTCCAAAACTCATAATGTCTATTCCACAGTCCACAGTAGCCGACTTTAGATCGCAACCAAGCGCTGCTACGGCATTTGAAATCCTTGCACCGTCCATGTGTACATACATGTTATGATTATGTGCGAACTCACACAGTTTTTGTAGCTCTTCAAGTGTGTAAACAGTACCCAACTCCGTACTTTGACTGATGGAGATTACTTTTGGTTGTGTATTGTGCACATTTCCTATTCTGCTTAAAAATGGCTCCACAAGTGCTGGCGTTAGTTTTCCATCGGTAGTTTGTATGGTTGTAAGCGATGCACCAATACTTTGTGTAGGGGCACCACACTCATCTGCATTGATGTGGGCTGTCTCGGCACAAAGCACGGCCTGAAATGGTAACGTGCAGCACTTTAAGCT
>JAGNPC010000208.1 GCA_017989795.1 Paludibacter sp.
ATCCAATACATGCTTTGTGAGTGTGTTTTTCCAAAAACTATACAGATTTTTTCCTTGTTCGTTGGCTAGTGCTGAGCTTATTTCGAGTCGATAAGGCTGAATGAGGTCCAGCGGCCGCAATACGCCGTAAAGTCCGGATAGTATCATTAAATGCTGTTGTGCAAACTCAAAATCGGACTCCGAAAAGCTTTTCGCATCGAGCCCCCTAAAAACTTCACCATCAAACACCAGAGCTGCTTGCTTGGCATTTTGGGGCGTAAAAGGAATGTGCCAGTTGAAGTATCGGTCGTAGTTTAACTCGGTTAGTTTTGCATTTATTGCAAGTAGCTTGCTTATTTCAGTCGGCGATAATTGTCGCATGAGTGAAATAAGTTTCTCGGCATGCGACATGTATTTTGGGAGTGTAAAACTGTTGGTAACCGTTTGTTTTTCGAAGTTTTGAATTTTTGCAGGTGACAGTAATATTAGCATGTTGAATTTTCGTTGTTTGGTTTCGATTGTAAAATTAATTTTTTTTAGTTGATAAATGAATACAATATTTTTTTATGCCAATAATATTTATGTCAAATACGCTAAAAAAAAGCTTTCGCCTATTTTGCACTTAATTATTTATCATTTTTTGTAGCAACTACCTAGATTTCGTTTGTAGTAAAAATTTGATTTTACATTCTCAACGATACGAATTTTTCGAGCTCAATAGTTAAACTCGAATGTTTGATGGTTAAAAAATAATAATAATTTACTATCGGATACTTAAATGGCTTTTGTTTTTTGGGAAAATAGGTATTTACATTATTCTTTCGCAACTGCTTTTGATAAATTGATAATTATATCACAATCCCTACTGTAGCCATTTATAGCCCTGTTTGGGGTTTAATTTAACATTGTCGATAAAGCAGATAGGCGTAAATAGTCAAAGTGTTTCATGTTTCCATTGCTACAACTCTATATTTGTTTGTAGTAATTTTTACAATATGTAATTTCATTTGCTACAAATATTTTTTAGCACCATTTTCAATAACAATGATTAATTTTAGACATAACAAAAAACCATGATTTGTGGCCGTTAGAGGCAAAGGTTTTTGAGTTTTTTTTCGATGTTTATTTTTAATCACACCACATTTAAAAGTATAATATTATGGAAGCGAAATTTTTGTTGAAATTCAAGGAAGTACTTGAAATCTCGGACAGAGAGTTACAATTGGAAGATAATTTTAGAGAATATGAGGAATGGAACTCATTGGTTTTTCTTTCGTTAATAGCCATGATCGACGAAGAGTTTGATGTGATTATTGAAGGTAAAGAGTTCAAATTGTTGAAAACGAATGCTGATATTATTGCTGCAATCAAAAATGCATAATCATTAAACAACCCTTGAAGCGATGAATCCATTTGAGCTAACAAATAAAAAAGTATTGATTACGGGTGCCTCTTCGGGCATTGGCAGGGCAATAGCTATTGTTTGTTCGCAGATGGGAGCCCAGGTTTACATCACAGGGCGCAATGCAGCGGCATTGCAGGATACATTTGAAAGTTTAAATACCGGAAGTCATAAAATGATAGTTGCCGATTTAACTGATAATGATGCCCTTGAAAGTTTGATAGATCAACTGCCAACCCTCGATGCTGTGGTTCAGAATGCAGGTGTTAATCGCCGCATGCTTACACAATATATTAAGGAGTTGGAAATGGATAAAGTGCTGCTAACAAATTTGATAGCGCCTATTAAGTTGACTAAAATGCTGTTGAAACAGAAAAAGATAAACTCAGGTGCTTCGGTGGTCTTTATGTCGTCAATTGCAGCTTTTCATTCGTCGATAGGCGACGGCGTGTATAGCGCAACCAAAGGTGGTATTGCATCGTTTGCCAAAGTGTTGGCGTTGGAGTTGGCTCCTAAACAAATACGAGTGAATACCGTACAGCCTGGGATGGTTAAAACAGATTTGATAAAACACGGCCCTTTGAGCGACGAAGAATATGCAAAAGACGAACAACGTTACCCCTTGGGAAGATACGGAAAAGCAGAGGAAATAGCTTACGCAGTGGTTTATTTACTTTCGGATGCTAGCAAGTGGGTTACAGGGACAGATTTGAAAATTGATGGTGGAATTTCGTTAATCTAATTACATTATGGCTCTTATTACATTTAATAATATAGGAATTAGTGCATTAAGTGCAGCTGTGCCACGTACAATAATTAAAAATTACGAGTACACTGACAATTTTAGTGCCGAGGAAGTGAAAGATGTTGTTGATAAAATTGGTATTGTAGAACGAAGATTTGCTGACGACGATACCTGTGCATCTGACTTGTGTTTTGCGGCTGCCGAAAAATTAATTACCGATAATGCTATTGATCGTTCGGAAATTGATTTGTTGGTTTTTATTTCGCAAACGCCTGATTATAGGATGCCTGCTACGTCAATAATTTTACAAAATCGTTTACAATTACCATCGTCAACAATGGCATTTGATTTAAATTTAGGATGTTCGGCTTTTTTATACGGTTTAAGTGTAGTTTATGGTTTAATGCAAAGTGGCGCTATACGTAAAGCGCTGATATTGGATGGTGAAACACGATCGAAAGTGTACTCAAAAAAAGATAGACGTACCGCTTTTATTTTTGGCGATGCAGGTGTAGCTGCTCTTATCGAACGCGATGAGAAATTTGGTAAAAGTTATTTCTCGTTTAATTCCGACGGCTCGCGCGAGGATTACATTAAAGTAAAAGCCGGTGGGTATCGTTTTCCATCATCTGCCGAAAGCGTTATCGAAAAAGTAGTAGATGAATTTGGAAATATACGGAGTGATGAGCAAGGGTATATGAACGGTGGAGATGTTTTTAATTTCGTAATTAAAGAAATACCTCGTGATTTTAATCAGTTGTTTAGCTACTCGGGCATTGACAGAAATGAAATTGATTATTTTGTTTTTCATCAAGCAAATAGTTTTATAAATACCTATTTGGCTAAAAAATTAAAATTGGATGCAGCGAAGTTACCCTCAACACTCGAAAAGTTTGGTAATACATCGTCTGTTTCGGTTCCCTTAACAATAGTGAGCGAGTTGAAGGATAAGTTGAATTCGCAGAAAACATTGTTCCTTAGTGCATTTGGTGTCGGGATGACATGGGCCTCGTCAATATTGAGTTTGTGCGAATGCAAAATTAGTGAGATTACAGAAGTTTAAAGATTCATTTTTATTAAAAAATTAGGGTTATGAAAAGAGACAAAATTTGGTTATCCTTAGCTCAAATGAGCGGATACGAAATGCAATTTATTCAAAGTGCCTTTGATACGAATTGGATTGCTCCACTAGGCCCCAATGTAACCGATTTCGAAAATAGGTTACAAAATTACGTATCAGATAGTAATGCCAAAATGAATGTCGTTGCACTCAACACGGGTACAGCAGCTTTGCATTTAGCTTTGTTGCAACTTGGCGTAGGTGCCGGCGACGAAGTGCTTTGCCAATCGTTTACATTTGCTGCTACAGCCAATGTAATTACGTACTTGGGAGCTAAACCTGTATTTATTGATAGCGAAATGGTGACCTGGAACATGTGTCCACAGCAACTTGAAATAGCCATTGAATCGCGCTTAGCCCTAACTGGTAAATTGCCAAAGGCAGTGCTATTTGTCGATTTGTATGGTATGCCTGCCCAAGCTGATAAAATAGTGGAAGTAGCCAATAAATATGGCATACCAGTAGTGGAAGATGCTTGCGAGGCGCTCGGCTCACGCTACATGAATAAAAGCTGCGGTACGTTTGGTGATTTTGGAACTTTATCGTTTAATGGTAATAAAATAATAACAACTTCGGGTGGTGGCGCACTGATTTGCAAGGACCAAGCAACAGCTCAAAAAACACTTTTTTATGCTACTCAAGCTCGCGAAAACGAAGTATATTACGAACACAAAGAGGTAGGTTATAACTACCGAATGAGTAATGTGAGCGCTGGCATTGGCTGTGGACAAATGATGGCATTGGATGGATTTATTGAAGCACGTCGCCGCAATCACAAACTATACTCAAAACTTTTTGAAGGTGTTCAGGGCATTACTGTTCAAGAAAACCCTTCGGATGATTTTGAATCAAATTTTTGGCTTACATGTATATTAATTGACGAAACTAAATTTGGACGTACTGCCGATGAAATAAGAATACTTTTAGAACAAAACAACATTGAAACTCGCCCTTTGTGGAAACCAATGCACTTACAACCCGTGTTTGCTAATTTCCCATATTTTGGTACAAATGTAAGCGAAAACTTATTTAAAAATGGATTGTGTATTCCTTCGGGAGTTGGCTTAACAGCCGAAGATATTTATTATATTGTCGATTTGATACTTACAGACTATCCGCCAGTAAACAAAAACGAATATGCCCGTATCAAAAGCAAAGAATTGCGTTACAGGCCAGATGGCGTGGAAAAAGTATCGGAATTGCGTTACAGTCTTAAAAATGAAGAACATTAATTAGTTTAAGTTATTGAATAAGTTTACAAATTTTTATCCAAAAGAAATTAGAAGATGAACAAAAGCGCACAGTATATTGAAGAGAACCACGAAAAGAATGCAGCTAATTCTTACGGTAGT
>JAGNPC010000209.1 GCA_017989795.1 Paludibacter sp.
GTTTGCAGATTCGGGAACACCCGATTACGACGGTGTAATGCAAAACAATTACATCAATTTGATAGAGCTTACAAACCCGATGCACGCACTATGGAGCAATGGAAGGTGGAATAAGCTGACTTTGGCGCACGGTTGTTATTGGGCTAAATGTGCGTTTTGCGATGGTACTTTAGATTATATCCGTCGGTTCGAAAAAGCGCCGGTAGAAGTTTTGGTAGATCGTATGGAAGCCTTGATGCAACAAACAGGCGTTTCTGGCTTTCACTTTACCGACGAGGCAGCACCGCCAGTGGTACTTCGCAAGTTAGCCGAAGAGATTTTGAAAAGAAAGCTTACTGTAAGTTATTGGACTAATATACGTTTCGAGAAATCGTACAATCAAGAGTTGTGTTATTTGTTAGCACAATCGGGCTGCATTGCTGTGTCAGGTGGCTTAGAAGTAGCTTCGCCACGTGTATTGGAACTTATTAACAAGGGAATAACCATCGATATAGCGCGCGAATGCATGAAAAACTTGGCGAATGCAGGTATTATGACTCATGCCTACCTGATGTATGGATTTCCAACGCAAACGGCACGCGAAACAGTGGAATCACTCGAAGTTGTGCGTGGACTATTTGCCGATAATTATTTACATTCGGCCTTTTGGCACCGATATGCGATGACAATTCACAGTCCGTCGGGGCAAAACCCAGCAAGCGTAGGTGCCATAGCCGATCAAAGTAAGTACAACGCTTTTGCAAATAACGAAATTCCGTTCAGCACCTCCTCTCCTATCGACCTTGACCATTATGGCGAAGGGTTACGAATTGCCACCATCAACTACATGCAAGGAGCAGGCCTTGACTTACCTGTTAAAACTTGGTTTGAACGACGCAAATAAAAATGAGGCAATATTCAGTTAAGAACTTGCCTCATTATTCGTAAAAACTTACATTTATTTCCAACACACCTCAATATCTTTCCGAAACTACATCCCAGTTTACTAAATCCCAAAGTGCAGCTACGTAATCAGCACGACGATTCTGATAATCAATATAATAAGCATGCTCCCACACATCAAAAGTTAAAAGCGGTATTAAACCTCGGGTAAGTGGATTACCAGCATTACTTTCTTTTACAATCGAAAGTTTACCTTCACCATCTTTTACCAACCATGCCCATCCAGATCCAAACACAGTGATTGCTGCTTGTCCAAAAAGCTTTTTAAACTCATCAAACGAACCAAAAGCAGCTTCAATTGCTGTTGATAACTTAGCAGATGGAGCACTACCTTTTATGGGAGTTAATGATAAAAAATAAAAATTATGATTCCAGATTTGAGCCGCATTATTGAATATTGGCCCTTCCGACTTTGTGACAATGGTTTCCAAATCAGCCTCTGCAAATTCGGTACCTTCAACTAAACCATTCAGGTTATTTACATACGTTAAATGATGTTTGCCATAATGAAAGGCAATCGTTTTTTCAGAAATTATTGGCTCTAATGCATTGTGTGCATAAGGCAATTCGGGCAATGAGAATTTCATATTGTCTAGTTTTAATTGATTATAAATAAAAAAATCTAACTATTTTATCATTAAAACCATGCTCACATACTTTTTGTTTGTAAATGCGTTGTTTTTTATTAAAAAAAGACGCATTTTGTTGTTCATTCTAATTTTATTTCTGATATTTGCATATAACATAAAAAACAAATCAAAAAAACAAATACCGAAATCATGACAAAGACATTCAAGATTATTTTGGCTATTGCCATTATCGGAACATCTTTTACTGCCTGTAAAACCAAGCAAAAAGTCACCAAAATTCCTGGAGCAACCGTTGAGGCCGTAGCACCTGCTACTACAACAACTCCAGCAGTAGTTGAACAAGCAACAACAGCAACATCAAGCGAAAATGAAGTTACTCGTAACGAAAAATTCAGCCTTGCCGATGGCGAAACAAATGCTGAAGCTTTAAAATATAAATACCACGTTGTAGTAGGAAGCTTTGGAGTAAAAGACAACGCTCGCTCACTAGTAAGCAAACTGAGATCAGAAGGAAACAACGCTTTAATGGTTGTAAACGAGCAAGGTATGTTTCGTGTTTTGATAGCTTCGTTTGATCAGTACGCACAAGCTCGTGCACGCATCACACAACTTACCGACCGTTTTGCGGACGCATGGGTTTTGGTTCAAAAATAATATTTTGCTCACACAAAATACGACAAGAGAGTTTCATTTAATGTAACTCTCTTTTTTTAATTCTAAAAAATCAGATTCATTTCAGATGAAAAAAATTTTAATAGTTGGCATAGGTGGTGTAGGTGGCTATTATGGCGGAATGTTATCGCGACACTTTGAAAACGACCAACAAACCAACATCTATTTCTTGGCCAGAGGCGCACACTTAGAAAAAATACAAAAAGACGGATTGACCATACAGGCCGAGACCGAAACTTTTGTAACCCATCCGACTCTAGCAACCAATCAAGCCGCCGAAATTGGGGAGGTGGATATTGCCATCATCACACCTAAAAGCTACGATTTGGAATCGACAATTGATCAAATTCGCCCATGTATTGGTCAGAACACCATCATTCTGCCACTGCTAAATGGGGTAAATATTAGTGAGCGAATTCGACAAATGCTGCCCGGAAACGAAGTATGGGAAGGTTGTGTTTATATAGTGGGCCGAATAATTGTTCCTGGAATAATCAGAAGTAACGGAGGCGTACACGATTTGTATTTTGGCAATGCGGGAGGTCAATCGCCCACCTTGAACGAAATGAATCAAATTATGCTAGCGGCTGGTATTAAAGCACATCTATGCAGTGACATACGGATGATTATTTGGCGTAAGTTTATATTTATATCGGTTACAGCCACGCTCACATCTTATTACAATGTAGGGTTCAGAGATTTATTAACTACGGACGAACGAAAAGCGATGACTCTAAAATTGTTGCACGAAATAGCAGCTTTAGCCGCTGCCGAAGGAGTAGTTTTTGAACATGATATAATTGAAACTACTATCAAACACATTGAGCGATTACCGTTTGAAACAACCTCGTCGATGAATAGCGACTTTAGAGCAGGAAATCGTACGGAGCTTGAAACTTTAACCGGAATTGTTGTTGAACTAGGTATAAAACTAGAAATAGAAACACCAGCTTATAGAAAAGTATACAGTGAGTTAGTTTTGAGACAAAGATAACGGCTCCATCCAATCATTCACATTCAAATAATTTCATCAGTTTATGATTTAACTCTGACGCAACGAAGCTATTAATAATTCCAAGCTTTCTTTTAATTAAACTTTTGGGAATTGTAACAATTTTATGTAAACGAATAACTGAATCAACAGCAAGACCAGTACCTATTGAATTAATTGAATTTTTAGCAATTAGGAAATCGCTTTCAATGAAATCTTCAGGTATTTTACTTGTTATAAATGCTATGATTACATGTTGATGAAAGCCAATTTCAGAAGTTAAACAGATAGCCGGTCGAACCTTTGATATAGTAAAATCGTCAAAAGGAAATGGTACTAATACTATGCTATTTTTAATCATTCAGCGAATCTCCATCCTTTAAACTATAAATATCTTCGTAGGGTTCTTTCAAAAAATTAAATGCTGGGTTTGAACTTACAGCTTTAAGCCAAGTGGTTTCATCGTCGTCGTATTGTACAATGTCATCAATTAAAATAATCACACGCACTTTTCTTTCGCTTCGATGAAGATGATAGTCGAATTTCAAAACACCAAATTCATCCGTCTTAGTATTTATTTCTATAGCTTTCATGTGTATATAATTTAATTATTAAAACAACTGGTTTACAATATTGTTTTAGCGAATAATCAACTACAATTTCCGAGTAACCGAGTAGGTTGGCTTGTTTTCGTGTTTATATTTATTGATAGCTGTAACTACAAAAGTATAGCTTCCATGTAGTTTTTTATCAAAACTGCGCAAATCAAGACAATTATCGGTAGTACGAGCAAGGATATTAGCTGGATCGTTAAAGTCGCCCACTTTTTTACCTTTGAATGCATAAACCACGTAATATGCAACGCGGCATCCACCCTCCTCTTCCACTTTATCCCAAAGTAAGTAAGCCTCTGAACCATCCTTCACTGTTCGTGCGTTTTGTGGTTCGGCCGATGCTTCGCCTTTAATATTCCTATTTACGGGCGTTAAAGCAGGATATTTAAAATAATTATTACGCAATGAATCGTTGATCCCTTGTAGGTTTTTGATAATTCCTTTGGCACTAAAAAGCGTCACACCATCAATTTCCTTATAAGCTTTGTTGTGATTCATTTGGCGAGCCAACTCATTGCCATTTCGCCAAGCTGCGGCCGCTTCTTTATTCCCTAATTGCGTGGCATACAATCCAATATATAAATTTTTACCGTAGGAATTTTCGCTCCACCATTTTGCTAAAATCGTATAATCGGCTACCTTTTTACCAATTTCCCAATACAGCTGTGGAGTTACATAATCAATTGTACCTTCGTGGAGCCATTTTAGGATATCGGCGTATAGGTCGTCGTAATTTTGCACTCCAGCTTGCGTATCCGACCCACG
>JAGNPC010000210.1 GCA_017989795.1 Paludibacter sp.
ATATCCTCCATTTTAATTTGATACATCTTGTTGATAGCATACAAGGTTTCTTTTGGCTTCACAAGGGGTTTGATAGTTTCTGTTTTCTGGTGTTTTTTGCTTTTACCAAAAATTGATCCAAACAGTGAAGATTTGGAGTCTTTTTTAGTTACCGTTGGTTTTACAGCTTCATTGGTTGTGGGCGTTTTGTTTACTGCTGCTTTTTCAGCCGAATTTTGGTTACTTATAACTATTTCGCTCGTGTTTGCTTTTGGTTTAGGTATGTTTAATTTCATACCTGTTTTTAATCCATTTTCCAATTCAGGATTAATGCGCATCAATTCTTCTTGCGAAATATTGTAGAGTTTGCTGATAGCAAAAAGGGTTTGTTTTTTCTCAACTACATGAACAATATACTCTTTTTTGTCGGAGCTTTTGGCCGTAATGCTGGTTTTTACAGCAGATTCGGGTGTACTTGTAGCTTTTTTAACTGCTGCCACGGCTGCCGAATTAATTTTTGCTGATGATGGAATAAGCAGTATTTGCCCTGTTTTGAGTCCCGTAGTGGCTTCGGGGTTCAGTGTGTTTAAATCGGAGTAGGCTACATTAAACTTTCGAGCAATGCCGTACATGCCTTCACCAGCCTGAACAGGGTATAAAATGTAGCTTTTACCGTCTATTTTTTTAACTTGATAGCTTGTATCCTGAGCTGTGAGTGCAAATATTGTAAACAATATTGCTACGAATAGTAAGGAATAAACTTTTTTCATTGCTGTGTTTTTTAATCTAATTTGTGTTATTCCAACTCACAAGAGTTGGTGAAAATGCTTGTCAATAATTATTCCGCATTTCAAAAATCCTGCAAATTTACTAAAAATATACGTTTGAACTCAAATTGCAGCAATAATTGCCCTTTTTTTTTGTTTTTAATCAGTATTGTTCGCTAAAAGGTTTTGTTATTACAAAAATTTTATATCTCTCACTTCGTTCGAGATGACATTCAATCGTTTAGACTTTCGGGTGGGGGTTGGTTGGCGGCTTTGCCGCCAACCAACCCCCACCCACCCAAATTCAACGTAATTTATTGTCATTCTGAACGTAGTGAAGAATATAATAATTTTTACCGAACACCAATGGTTTTTAATCATAAAGCAGTACATTTGCATCTAGTTATTTTAAAAACGGAACAAAAAAAGGAACATACATGAAACGTTTTTCACTGATTATAGTATTATCAACGCTATTTGTTTGTAGTTGGGCTCAGTTCACAGCTACTGGCGTTCATAAAAGTTATTTTAAAAAATACACTGGCATTGATTACGTATTTGTTTTTAATGGCATTACTCCCCAATCGGCCATTCTGTTTAATGGCTCAGATGCTAACAATGTAAAATGGTACAGTTTCGATAATCAAACAACACCCATCGTATTACAAACCCCAAACGAGAATTATGCCATTGAGGATGCTACAGGCTACATAATGAAAGAAGCTAATGGCACCGAAACCACTTTTTGGGTAATTGATTATACAAAATACAGTGCTTCGTTTAGCAGTTTAATACCCGAGTTTAAACCCAAAGAGCAATGCGAGGAGTTAAATATTGATTTGGTAGCCGCTGTACCACCGTTGTATTACAAAACAAAAGAGGGTATTCGCAAAAATATTGATCGTATTTATAAATTAACGTACAATAGCAAAGAGTGGAATGGAGCAGCGTGGGTTGATAAAGCTGAAACACAAGATGTGGTTTTACCAAAAGAAAAAATTGCAGTACAAATTCCACCGCTGAAAGATACGCGTTTTTCGTTGTCCAAAGTCGACCAGTTTGGTGTCGATCTTTCCTATCCAGCCGAAAATATTGAATCGGAAATGTACTCGGCCGTTAAAACAGAAGCACACATTGTTTCGTCGACCTCCATACGTAACGAACTCAACGAGGGTGATCGCCCTGAATCGGCCACAGCAGTTACGGGTTCGGCACCCTTGGATATCGTGTTTAAAAGTAATGCCAACACACCAGTGACTGAATTTTTTCAGTGGCAAATACTCAAGGACAAGAGCTTACTACTTACGCGCAACGACGAAGATTTGCGTTACACATTTACCGAAGCAGGCAATTACAACGTGCGTTTGTTAGCAAGCAATGCCAGTTGTAGCTTTGCCGACTCGGTTGCTGTAAAGGTTGTAGAATCACAAATTGAAGTGCCACGCGTTTTTACACCCAACGGCGATGGCACGAACGACGAATTTAAAGTGGCTTATAAATCCATCGTTAAGTTCCAATGCTGGGTTTTTAACCGTTGGCAAAAACAACTTTACTCTTGGACCGACCCACAAAAAGGGTGGGACGGTACCATCAATGGTAAACCTGCCCGCCCAGGAGCATACTTTTATGTTATTGAAGCCGAAGGCTCTGATGGTGAGAAATACAACTTAAAGGGAAATATTAATTTACTTCGATAAGATCTATAAAGGCTTCATTAGATAGGATAAAATCAAGTTGTTTTTAATTGTGTTTATTCGTTGCAGGCAACAAGGTATATCTACGCTCTTACTCCCTCTCCTCAAGGAGAGGGTTGGGGTGAGGTAGATTTTTTTATAATTTGGAAATTACACCTCACCCCTAGCCCCTCTCCTTGAGGAGAGGGGGACAATATCCTGCAAATTAAAAACATAAAATGTTGATATAAGTCGTAGTCGTTCAGATATTTATCTGTATATACGTAAAATTAATTATTACTTCGATAAGATTAGATTAATAAGACTTATAAAGGCTTCTCAACTAAATACATACTGCAAACTCCAAAAGTGAATTTGTGGTATGTTTTTCGTTTAAATCCATTATCCTCAAGTATTTTAACCAACACTTCACCACTAGCAAACACATGCATCGATTGTTGAAGATAATCGTAGGCTTTTTTATCGTTGGATAAAAAACGAGCCGTTAAGCTCACAAAAATGCGTGTGTAAAGTTTGTAGGCTGTTAAAAGAAATCCTTTTTGAGGTTCATTCATCTCTAAAATCAATAAATGACCTCCTGGTTTGAGTACCCGGAATATTTGTTGTAAGCTTTCGTTAAGCTTTTCAAAATTGCGTATTCCAAACGATATAGTGGCAGCATCAAAACTGGCATCGTCGTATCGTAAAGAAGCACAATCCTGCACTTCGAAACTAATTTTGTTGGATAAACCTGCTTTTTCTACTTTTTGTCGACCCACTTCCATCATTTTGTCCGAAATATCTACGCCCAAGGCTTTTGTTGGGCTTAAATACTGAAAAGCTTTGATACAAATATCGCCCGTACCGGTTGCAATATCTAAAATGCTAGCTGGATTATATGGTTTGAGGCTCAATAAAGCTTTTTTGCGCCAATAACGCGCCATGCCCCATGTCATAATGTCGTTAAAAGCATCATACTTTGCCGATATTGTATTAAACATACGCGAAAGCTGCTTGGTTTTAGCCTCGTTCTCGTTGTATGGCTTTACTTTGGTATATTGATTGGTATTTGTTGGGCTCATTTTTCAATTTTAATGGAAATGGATTTATTGATAAAAAATTCAGCAGCTGTTTTTTTTTCTTCATTAGTCAATGTTGACAAAACATTATTCTGAACTTCAAGTTCATTATTATCGGCGAAGCTAAACGAAAAGTATTTTTTATCCAACATACTTTTTATAAGTGTTACCGATAGCGACGAAGCTTTGAGTTTTTCAGTGTCAATCCATTGCTCGGTGCTAGGGAGATGAAGCTGAATAGCTAATGGTTGCCAGTTTTCGGTGTAAAACCGAATTGTTGCGTACTTCACTGGTAGTTCAACTGTATGAATAACGCCCAAAACAGGCATTTTATAGGATGGGAAATTTAATCTTCGTATCTCTAAACTACTCGTTTCTGTCGTTTTTAAAAAAACTGAACAAGTGGCAGTATCGTATTTTTGAAGTATGATTTTTTTGTTAAACAGATTAGTAACACTGTCTTTTTTACCCGCTTTAGCGTATTCAGCAAGCTCAAAGCGTTGCTTAGGGCTTAAACTAGGAATTAGCACTTGAGGCATTTTAATAAAAATACTATCGGTAGGTAGTGCATATACAAAGCAGCTACACAACAGAGCGAGTGTAAGTATATTATTTTTTAGAGTCATTTTTTTTAGAATATTTTTCTGATTTAGTTTTTTGATCCGATTTTTTCAATTTAAATGTCATCGCTTTCCAATAGTACTCAAGCATTTGTTTCACACTTTGAAATTCTTCTTTGTACGCAAAACCCATACCTTGAGTGCTTTTAGCTTCTTTGAGCTGTGCACGATCGATGGTGTGACTATAAGCTTTGAAACGTAGTTTGCCATTTTTGGTCAATAAGTATTCAAAATCCACATCAAACATGTATTTATCTTCGGGATTTTGCGTGTAATTATTATCATTGTACCCAACATTACTATTTACGATAATCCGATCGTTAGGCTGAAGCATAACTTGAGCAGAATACTTTCTATCTTGCACATCTATTTCTTGATAATCAATACCAAAAGTAAAAATATCGCTTTTTATCATTTGTTGAAAAAAGTTATTTAAATGAGCACTCAA
>JAGNPC010000018.1 GCA_017989795.1 Paludibacter sp.
TTTACTATTTCAGTTTAAATTCTTACATATCTTCTTTAGCTTGAAAAAAACCTGAGTAAATGCTCACTCCCCTCTCCTCAAGGAGAGGGGTCGGGGGTGAGGTCACATCATCACATCATCACATCATCACATCAACATGTCATACACCAAATCCATTTTCACATGTGCCCTTACATGATCGGCAAGTTTATCAAACTGCTCTTCTTTGAATTTGAAATAATCAAAAACCTCCTTGTTCTGAGTCTTTGAGATATATGGTTGCAATAGAAACTCGATAAAATCGGTATTATCCAAAATACCATGAATATAGGTACCATAACAATTACCTACAAAACAACCGTCTTTATCGCCATTTTCAAGCTCATTGAGAGCTTCTAGCTCCTCTGGCCTATCCGTACGTCCATTGTGTATTTCGTAGCCTTTAAAATGAGCCTTTCCTCCTTGGAAACGGAATTGTACCTGACGGGTTATTTTTTCTCCTTCGAGCGTGGTCGACAGCGGTAATAAATTCAAGCCTGGCAAATGTAGTATATCACTCTCAATGCCTTCAGGGTCGTGTAGCTCACGTCCCAACATCTGATAGCCACCACAAATACCTAAAACGGTTTTGCCTAAGTTGTGGTGTGCAATAATAGCTTGAGCCATGCCCGTACGACGCAAAACCTGCATATCGGCCAAGGTGTTTTTCGTTCCTGGCACAATCACAATATCCGCTAGTTCCAAATCGACAGCATCGTTGGTATAATACAAATGTACGCGTTCATCGTGTTCGAGCGGGTTGAAATCGGTGAAATTGGACATGTGTTGCAATAAAACCACGGCTATATTGACCTTTCCAGCTTTTGCACTGCGGTTTTTAGTGTGCAACATCACCGAGTCTTCTTCCTCAATGTGTATATCGCGATAATAGGGTACCACACCAATGACAGGAATGCCACAAAGTTCTTCGAGCATCGTAACGCCCGATTCGAACAAGCGGATGTCGCCACGAAATTTATTGATTAAAATACCTTTTACTAATTTTCGCTCCTCTTCGGTAAGCAATAGGATGGAACCGTAAACCGATGCAAACACTCCTCCTCGATCGATATCGGCCACCAAAATCACCGATGCCTGAGCATGCGACGCCATGGGCATATTCACTAAATCAACTTCACGGAGATTAATTTCGCTGATACTTCCAGCTCCTTCGAGCACAATGGGGTTATATCGCAACTTCAAACGATCAAAAGCCGCACACACCTCTTGGCGTAAAACGGCTTTGTTGTTGGACGTAAAATAATCGATGGCATGCTGGTTTCCGATGGACTTACCATGAAGCACCACCTGACAGATGGTGTCGGCTGCGGGCTTCAACAGCAACGGATTCATGTCGGTATGACAAGGAACTCCTGCTGCCTCTGCCTGTACCGCCTGTGCACGACCAATCTCCAGTCCTTCGGGTGTTGCGTAGGAGTTTAAAGCCATATTTTGCGCTTTAAACGGAGCTGGCTGGTAACCATCTTGTTTCAGGATACGACAAAAAGCGGCCGTGATAACGCTTTTGCCTACGTCGCTTCCTGTACCTACAAACATAAGGGGCTTGAGTTGATGTGTCATGAGGAATCTGTTTTTGAGTATTGAGTTTTGAGATCTGAGTATTGAGGAATGGGATTATTATTTTTCGATACCGACTCTTGCCTGAACTCCTTTTTGGTAATAGTGCTTCACTTCTTGCATCTCGGTTACCAAATCGGCAAATTCAAGAATTTCGGGGCAAGCATATCGGCCTGTAAGCACTATTTCGGTACTCGCATGACGTTTGTTGAGTATGGCAATTAATTCATCCACTTTGAAAAGTTGATAGAAAAGGGCAATATTGACTTCATCGAGCACAATCACGTCGTATTCACCGCCGCAAATAACGGCTTCTATCTCGCGTAAACCGGCTAGAGCAGCATCGATATCCGCTTGTTTGGGTTCGTTAAAAATAAAACAACCCAAGCCATATTGTTTGAGAGTGATTGAAGGAAGCTGATTTTTGATGGCATCGAGTTCCGAATAGTGCATACCCTTCGCAAATTGAGCGATATACACTTTTTTACCAGCACCAACAGCCCTCACCGATAGGCCGATAGCAGCCGTCGTTTTTCCTTTACCGTTTCCGGTATATACATGTACGTATCCTTGCATAAGTTTATTGTTTTAAAAAAATAATTCGGAGATAAAATTGGCAGTATTTTATCTCCGAATATCGAAAAACTTGGGAACGCTTAGAATATTTAGTTAAGGTTATTTTAAGAACAATACTTTTGCTGGATTAACACCAGTTGAAAAAGAGTATTTTAAGTTACCTGATGCATCGAAACAATTCACTTTACCTTTATTTTTATAATCAGTTTCACCAACATATATGTAATTGGTAGTTGGATCAACACTAATACAATAAGGAGTTTTTGTAATTTCAGTTTTCAAAATATTAGAAGAAACAATAGTTTCATTTTTAATGTCATAAGTCCCAACAACCTTATTGATAACACTATAATCGGGTGCATACTCAAAACTTAACACATAAGCTTTATCGCCTACAATATCTATATACTGCGCTGGCATTGCAATATCTGTTACTTTATCGTTTGAAGTTTGAACACGTTGAAATTTACCTGCAATATCGTCATAATTCCCTTTTGAAATAACATAAATATCACCGTATTTATCAGCTACTACAGGGCCTGGATTTAGATTTACTTTAATTTTTTTAAGCTCAGTAAAAGTTGTTAAATCAATTACAGAAATAGTGCTGTCTTTTACTGTTTGCATTCCACCACTATTTGCCACATACAGTTTATTGTTTACAATTGCACAACCTTCAGGGTTTGGTCCAACTTTAATTCGTTTCTCTACTGTAAGTGTTGCAGTATCAAGCTGTGCTACGTTTCCATCAAATAAAGTCACATAGACTTTACCTTTTGCTGAAGCTAATGCACGTGGTGACGAAGCTGCATCTTTTTCATTTCGCATTGGTATTGTTTTAATGCTTACTAATGATTTGCTATCAATAACTTCAATAAGGCTCGAAGAATAGACTGCAACATAAATTTTTGATCCGTATTGAATCATATCCTGACCAGTATCTCCAATGCCACGATTGTTTTTATTTAAAAAAACATCTGTAGTTGGTAATTGAGTCGCTAAGTCATAATAAGTTAATCCGGCATTATTGCCTAGAAACTTACCTTGGTCCAAAACCAATAAACCTGTAGTAACTTTTACATCTTCTACAGTTTCGTTCGGATCGCACGAGCTAAACGTAAAGCCAAAACCAATAGCTATAAGTAACGATAAAAATAAATTCTTTTTGTTCATGATAATTTTATAAATGATTGATTAATAATTTATTGTTAGAATTGATATTGAATGCTTGCTCTAAAATTCATGCGTGGCATGGGGTAGAACTTTACTATTTCGTATTGATTATTGAAAATATTCATGCATTCGAGGCTTGTGCGCCAGTTTTTAAACCCGTAGCCAATATTTATTGAATGTGTGTGGTACGATTCCATAAAGTTTTTCGAATCAGTGACTTGTCCTGTATAGCGCACGCCCGAAAACTGTACATTATAGCCAATTTCCAACGCTTTATACTGATAGCGTATGGCGGCCGATCCCGAATTCCAAGGTGTGTAAGGTATTTGCTCGTTGTAGGTATCCGTATTGGGTGTTTTATCTACAGCATGCTGAAACGAATAATTTATAACAAATCCAAGTGAGCTTTGTGGATTCAAATCCTTTGTTAAACTGAGCATTAAATCGGCACCTAACATATCTACTTTGC
This sequence comes from Paludibacter sp., assembly GCA_017989795.1. Lineage (GTDB taxonomy): Bacteria > Bacteroidota > Bacteroidia > Bacteroidales > Paludibacteraceae > Paludibacter. The sequence goes on from JAGNPC010000018.1 coordinate 3,815, forward strand.
CTTTATTTATCATACTCCAATGAAACAAATCCTTGGGTGTAGCTATCATTTTATCGGTAACCTTATTAAAATAAACATCCGATGTAAACGATACTTCATTCATCCAACGGAGTTTATTTTCCATATACGTAAAGCCAACATTGAATTGGTGTGAGTTTTCGGGGCGTAAATTACTGTTCCCAATTTTCTGATAATACAAATCGTTGAAACTAGGTAAACGATAAATGTTTTTATAAAACGCTCTTAATCGCATCTCTTTATCAGCCAAAATTTTATACGAAACATTTACCGAAGGTGTTAACTTTTGCTTGTTTGGTGCAGCTGTACCTGTGTGTGTTGCTTCAAAGGTTTGAGTAAGCAATAGGTTGGCACCTGCGTTCCAACGCTCATCCACATATTTTGTAGCTACATTAAGCAAAGCGGTGTGACGAGTTGGGCGCACAAATTCATCGAAGCTAACATTGGTTGCCAAATCGAGCGTATTGTACCACCAATCGGCCGATGCTACTGCCGTAAAATTGGGGTTGATGGTATATTTCCCTACTCCCGAAAAGTAGATTTCTTGTTGTAGATACTTATCGCTCAATGGGCCTTGATTATATTTGACATCTGTATCTACAAAATGATTTAGCACGTTGCTGTAATTCAGATAGTACTTTTGCTCAAAGCGATTGTGTTTTTTATTGCTATAGTTTAATCCCATATTGATATTTCTATCGTCAAGTGATTGAGTCGATGGAATCGGATTATAGTATACGACACTTCCGGGCAATTTTCTTTCTGAATAATAAATATTTGATTTGATAAAGAGTTCTTCTTTGGGATGAAAGGCATAACGCACATTTAATTCGGAGCGAATGGCTTCAATAGCTGTATTCCGACGCGTAAGTGTTTCTTGAACAGCATTACTGCCAACTCCATATTTCTGATTAAAACGATAGCGACCATGTGCTTGAACAGCATTCAGGTCGAAGTTATAACTTAGTTTTGATCCTATACGTCCCATCAAAAAAGCACCCGGATTAATTAATCCAAAAGACCCTGTTTTGAAACGTAAGTGATTATTTTTTGTGGATGTAGAATCGTTATCCGAAGGCATTTTTGTTTTCACCTCCAACAAACCACCCGATGCAAACGAACGAGCAGTCAGAAAAATATCATTGGGTTGTCCGTTCGAAAGGCTGATTTCCGATACATTATCAAGTGAGTGTTTTCCCAAATCAACCTGGCCAGATTGTACATTATTACTTACAAAACCATCGAAGCTAACTCCTGTAAACTGAGCACCCAAACCTCGCAACGATACGGTTTTTTGACCGCCAATGCCACCGTAATCCTTGATTGTAACGCCCGAGAAGTGACTCACAACATCTGATAAATTGGCTGCATTGAGCGTGGATAGTTGTTTTGAGTCGATCACCTGCGTAGGCATGCCGGCGCGAAGGGTTTGCAACTTACGTCCATTCACATCGAGACTCTCGAGCGTACGATGCCGCAAACTATCCTGTGGTAGCTTATCGTGTACTAACTGCTGAGCAAAAGCACAACTAGCAACTACAACGAATAACGAAAGAAATGACGATTTTTTTTGAAAATTAAATTGCACAATAAAAACTATTTGACGTTAAATTAACTCATCAAATAGCTTCCGAAAATGACCTCACAAAAGGCAAAAATTACACTGAATTTTGCTGATGATTCGTCGCTTTTTCCTCGAAAGCTTCTGAAATATGGGTGCATTGGCAGGTCTTCTGACTTACTCCCGTAATTGAACGCCTTCCCAAAATCAGTTAGTAGTTTGCAGTATATAGTTTGCAGTTTGTAAAACCGAAAACTAACAACTGCTCACCGCTCACTAAAAATTCAGTGGCAAAAGTGTTGTTCAATACGTTTTCCCTTCTTAAACTTCCCTTTCGGGGAGATTTGGAGGGGCATGGAGCTTACAGCAGCGGGACTGTATAGGATTTTCACCTATTTCCCTTTTAATTCGAACCATCGCAAATGGATACTTCGAAACCTAAGCGAGTGCAAAGATAGTATTTATAAATAGAAAATACAAAGGACTGTTTGATTTTTAAAGGTTAAAAATCAAACAGTCCTTTTAGTGTAAGTATATAAACGACTGATTTACTTATTTATATGTAATAATTTATTTATATCGACCAACACTGGAGGCATTGGAGCATTTTTATATAAACTTTCGTTATCCATTTTTACGCCAGTCTGATAAACTTTCTGCTGTATCGGATATTCCTTTACCCACGTATTGCCAGGTTCCAATTCTTTAAAGAAAATATTGTTGACAATGTAGGATAATACATAGCCTTCTTTTTGAAGTTTTACTGTTAAATTGTAGCCATAGCCTAGTTCAGTACCCAGAATTTTGAGCGTGAAACCATCTTTTCCTATCGTCCTGCGAACGATTGTTTCGTTTTGCTCCCAATACCCTTTAGGCTTCCCGTCCACCATTTTAAGCACAAAAGTGCCTGCTCTCATCGAAGTCCAGCCTGTGGAGCCAGCCTGCTGTATCGGATATGCTTTGGGATCGACGTTTTTAAACGTACTACCAAACGACGACATGATCACCTTCATCTCACGTAAATCGCGCAGGTACTGAAAAACAGCCTCTATCACCTTCAGCGAATCACTTTCGGGAAGCAAAACAAAGCGCATCATGCTATTCGAAACACGAACGTATTTACCATCAGCTGCTACTGGGCTTTTATATAAGTCATCAACAATTGGTTGTAGTATATAACTCTTATCGGCCGAATAATAAAATGTTTTATCCTTGCTGTTGTTTTCGTTAAACCATCTTTTTACTTCCTTTTTGGGTACTTCGGCAAAACCTTGCTTAGTTAGCTCGGTCTTTAAGTCGACCTCAAAAAGCCCGATAAAATCGCGCATGGCCGATTCGGCGTTTACAGCCAGTTTGTTGTTTACTGTCCCAGGCGCGTATGTATAATACGTGCCAGGCCCCCAGTATTTGCTGGTGCGCGCATAGCCCATTTTTTCGGCTGTGGATAACTGTGTAGGTGTGGATGTTGGCTTTTTAGCGCTTGTATTCGGCTTTTGTGCCACTAAAATACCACTAAATAGAAGAAAGAGAGCAAGAACGGAAACTGAATTTTTTAACATAGCATAATATTTATTATTTAAACATACGTGCGAAATATATTGTTGATAAAGAACTGGATAAATAATTGGCTAAAGATAATCAAAAAAAAGATAATCAAAAAAACAAAATGGATTTTATATTAATTATTGCGGGATTTGCTCTCCTTATTGTGGGAGCACATTATTTAGTGGATGGATCATCGGGGCTTGCTAAGCGATTTCATGTTCCTGATTTGGTTATTGGGCTAACGGTAGTGGCATTTGGAACCTCTACGCCTGAGTTAGTAGTAAATGTGGTTGCCAGCTTAAACCCAGCCACAACCGATATTGCTTTAACGAATGTAATCGGGAGTAATATGATAAATACCTTCATTATTTTAGGTTTTGCAGCCTTAGTATTTCCTATTACATCGCAGGCTAGTTCACGTAAATTCGATATTCCTCTGAATTTAATTGGAGCGACCATTCTTTTGGGATTGCTTTGGGCTTTCGATGGTGTATTAAACTGGTTCTCAGGAGTTATTTTACTGCTAATATTTGGTGGGTTTATGTACAGAATGCTACGTACTAAAAACGAACATAAAGCTGAACATCCCGAGCATTATAAGCCAATGAAAGTGTGGGTGGCCTTAGTTATGGTTGCTGGTGGTTTGGCTGCTTTGGTGGCTGGTGCGCAATTAATCGTGCCATCGGCTACACGCATTGCAAGCTCATGGGGCATTAGTCAGGCCATTATTGGCGTAACCATCGTGGCTTTGGGCACTTCCCTGCCCGAACTTGCTACTTCGGCCGTAGCGGCCTTTAAAAAGAATTCCGACATTGCTTTAGGCAATGTAATTGGTTCTAATATCTTCAACGTTTTCTTTATTTTAGGAATAAGTAGCTTAATTCGCCCTTTACCAGCTTATGCAAATATTTACAACGATTTAATTTGGCTAATTGCTTCGGCTATATTAGTTATTTTGGTTTTGTATTTATCGCCTAAAAAACGAATCAATCGCTGGGCTGGACTTTCGTTTTTGCTTATTTATTCCGTTTACATTTATATGTTAATCGGATAATATATAGCTTCTATGTTCAAAAAAAATGGTTGTATCCACTGTGGATACAACCATTTTTTTTAATTAATAATGAGTTCTTATTTCTCAATTGAAAGTAATTCAACTTCAAAAATAAGTGTTGAGTAAGGTTTGATTTTGCCTTGATCGGCAGCACCGTAACCTAATTCTTGAGGAACATACAATTTGTATTTTGAACCTACAGGCATCAATTTCAAACCTTCAGTCCAACCTTTAATAACTTGATCCAAACGGAATGTTGCAGGTTCTTTGCGCTCTACTGAGCTGTCAAACACTGTACCGTCAATCAATGTACCATGGTAATGAACTTTCACCATGCTAGTATCTGTTGGCATAGCACCTGTACCTTTTGTAATCACTTCGTATTGCAATCCGCTAGCAGTAGTAGTTACGCCTGCTTTTGCTTTGTTGGTTGCTAAAAATTCTTCGCCAGCTTTTTTAGCAGCACCATATTGCGATTCCATTTTTTTGGCTTGCAATTTTTGCATGGTTGTGTTTACATACGCTTGTGCATCTTCTGGAGTCATTGTTACTTTCGAACCCTTCAAACCATTGATTAAACCTTGTTTAATAAGTTTAATGTCTACTTCGAGTGTCGAATCGCCCATCAAGCCTTTTTCTGATTGCTCTTTCAAGGCTGTACCGATATTCTTACCAATTTCTTCCAATTCTGTATATTCCGATGATTCACCTTGCATACCATCTTCGATACCTTTCATAAGGTTAGCGATTTTGATTTTCAATGAGTCAGCATTTGCCGAATCTTTGGCTAGGTAATAATTGTAAATGCCTTGTCCGTTAGCCAATCCAAAAGCATAATTCAAACTATCAAGCTGAGTTTTTAATTCAGGAAGTTTCGTTTTGTTGTTGTTACAGGCAGCAAAACCTACCACAACCAATACAGCAATAATATATTTTATCTGTTTCATTTTAGTCCTAAAATTTTTAATGTGTTGTGAATAAGATTAATTAGCAGCAGGAGCTTCAACAGGAGCTTCTTCGGTAGGCATTGGAGCTTGTTGTGGCGCTTGTTGTGGCATCATAGCAGCTTGTTTTTTCATCATATACTCTTGAAGAAAACGTTCAGCATCAGCTGGAGCCATACCATCTTTAAATTTGTTTAGAGCATTAACTACACCTTGCATAACCAAATCTTGGTTAAATGTAATGGTAGAATCGCCCATAAGACCTTGTTTTTTATTCATTTTAAATGAACCACCTATTTGCAAACCTAATTTATAAAGTTCGTCGTTATTTGCTTTAGCTTCAAAAGCTTTGTCAAGAGCATCTACAAGCGCTTTTACGGCTTTGTCCGATGAATCTTTTTGTAGGTAATAATCTTTGATACCTTTACCGTTATATAAGCCCAAGGTATAGTTTAAGCTGTCGTTCATTGAACTCATTTTTACTTCTTTGGCTTCGTAACTACCGCCACATGATGTAAAAACAACGGCCACAAGTACAGCTACAATTGCGAAAATACTTTGTTTTCTCATTTTGATTTTAAATATTTGATTTTAAATTGATTATTTCTTTTTTTGCGCTACTTTAGCTGCTTTCGCTTTCGCTGGAGTTGCTTTTTTCTCTTCTATTTTTACTGGTTCTGGAGCTGGCTCTTTATAGGTTTTAATACCTAAAAGTTCTACTTCAAAAATAAGGGTTGCATAACCAGGTATTGGGCCACCTTGCGTACCTTGTTCGCCATATCCTAAGTTAAAAGGTACAAAAAACTTGTATTTTGAACCTAAGCTCATTAACTGAACACCTTCTGTCCATCCTGGAATAACTTGCCCAAGTGGAAACTCAATAGGTTCGCCACGGTCAATTGAACTGTCAAATACAGTACCATCGAGCAATGTACCTTTGTAATGTACCTTTACAGTATCTTGAGCAGTTGGTTTTGGACCCTCGGCAGGTGTTAATACAGTATATTGTAATCCCGAAGGAGTAACTGTAACACCCGCAGCTTTTGCATTCTCAGCTAAGAATTTCTCGCCTGCTGCTTTTTTAATTTTGATATCAGCCTCTTGAGCTTTAGTCATGTAAGAACGGAAACATTCGGTTGCTACTTCCATTGTCATAAGGGTTGAGTCGCCTTTTAAAGCTGTTACAAAACCTTTAATTATCAGATCAGTAGTTACTTTACCTCCTGGTATTCCTTTCAAATTCTTAGCAAAATCAGTACCCATATTCATGCCAATCGCATAACTCATTGAGTCAACATCGTTTGTGAGTACTTTCATGCAGCAAGGTGCTACAACTTCATTTTTAGCTTTTTTTGATTTCTTTTCTTTTGCCTCCATAGATGTAAAAGCTACACCAACAGCCAAAAGCATTACAATTGTTTTTTTCATTTTTATTGATTAAGATAATTATTATACAATGTCTAACAATTCAACTTCAAAAACGAGAGTAGTGTGTGGTCCTATTTGTTGTCCAGCCCCTTGTGCACCATAAGCAAGTTCCGACGGAATAAACAATTTCCATTTCGAACCTACAGGCATCAATTGCAATGCTTCAACCCAACCGCTAATAACTTGCGTCACACCAAATGTAGCTGGCTCGCCTCTGCGTACAGAGCTATCAAATACAGTTCCATTGATTAATGTGCCGTGATAATGCACTTTTACAGTATCAGAGGCTGCTGGAGTTGAGCCTGTACCTGCTGTAAGCACTTCGTACTGCAAGCCACTTGCTAAAGTTACTACTTCAGCGCGTTGTGCATTTGCTTCTAAAAACGATTTACCTTCGCTTATTGTAGCTTCGGATGCTTTTTCTTGTAATGCTTGAAAAAATTCGCTGATGATTGCTTGCGCCTCCTGAGCTGTCATTTCAGTCTCATTTTGCTCTAATGCATCTTTAATTCCTTGCGCCAGCTTTGCGTAATCCAAGCTCTCTATGCCGCTGTTTTTCAAATTGTTGCCCAGACTAAGTCCAAGGGCGTAACTTACTTTATCCATTCTTTGTTTTTGATGATTGTTAATTTAACCCCTATTTTGAGTTAGTGGCAAAAAAAATGATTGCAAAGATAGCTGATTTAATGAATTATACCTTGTTAAATATTCAAAATTATCGACCTGTAACCACTAATGGAATCTTTTTTTCTATCTTTTTGCCAGTATTGGCATTAAACATTTCAATATAAAGAACATAAATGCCTGTTTCGGCTATTGTACCCTTCAATGTTCTACCATCCCAAATAAAATAGCCATCTGCCGAAAGCAGTGCGCTCTTTGCTGGATGTGCAATGAGCAGGCCTGATGGATTGAATACCCTCACATTACAAACAAAACCACTGTATTCGGTATCATATCGTATAAAACAGATGTCATTTATGCCGTCGTTGTTCGGACTAAAACTTTCTGGCTCTAACCATATAATTTTTGCTTCGTGAGGCTTGTTATTATCGTAAAACTGAGAGTTTTGATAGCCTGGTGTGCCGAAATTAACATTTGTTGCTGCTGAATGCCAATTGTTTCTGTCTTGTGAGCTGGCATTCGGCAATATGCGTTCTAATGCTATTCCTTTGGGTTCGGTAATTAATACATGGTGCCAAGTAGACGAATAACTAACTTCATCGAATACAGTATCTTTTGCTAAATTGCTAATTACTAGGGTGGAAGCATCATTGTTTAGCGCATTCCATTTATCTGTAGCTACAAAATTTGCATCGCTAGGGGTATGATGTTGTGTTTTCACTGAGTCTGGATTAAGTGCCCAAGCTACAATTGCACCGGGCTGCATCAAAAAGCTTTTCTGTGCAACAATTCCAGTGTTTAAATTAGCATCACTCTTGCGAGTTGTAATAACAAATTGCGAAGCATCAAGCAGCTTATTAGATACGTTCATTAGTTCTACATATTCTTGTCCACCTTCTGGTGCATCGAACATAATTTCGTTAATTACAACATCGCCTGGAGTAGCATGCTCCAGTATACCAAATTCATAACTTGATGTTTTGCTGATATTTCCAGCTATGTCGGTAATGCCCGTATACTGAATGTTATATACTATTCCTTTCTCAAACTTTTTTTCAAAATGGAGTTTCAAAAACCTTTTAGTTGCATCTAATAGGATAGTTTTAGGACTGTTTACGTTATTATCAACCGTAAACTGAGCTTTTTCTAGTGCTACTTTTTCCGAAAAATAAAGTTGAATGGATGTGTCAGATAAAAGTTCAAATTTACTAATTTCAGGCGAAATTGTATCGAGTTCAGCGTTGCCAGTGACTAGTATATCGTCAAAGTAATAAGATGAGCCAGTTGTTGTGGTATTGGCAAACAACAAACCTACAAAACTCGATGTTTTCTGACCTTCATGCAAACATTCACCTTCCTTCACGAAATCCGTTTCGGTTGATTTTTTTGAATATAAACAGAAATTTCCCAGCTTATCGCGTGTTACTTTTATCGTTAACTCAACAGATGTTCCATCTGTTCGCTTATCAATGCCATCAATGATTTTTGTTTTTGTTTTTTCTTGCTGATAAAAAAGCGAAACTTCATCGTTAGTACCGCCAACCTGCACATAATATCCATTCATGTTGTCAGCAAGCGTTTCGCTATCGGCTACGATATAAAAGCAGGAGTAATTTGATGTAGATGTGGAAATTACCGATCCTGAAGCCGTGAAGTTTAATTTAATTTTGCATTGCCATGTGGCATCATTTATACTAACCGATGGTGTTGTTAGCCACGAAAAGGAAGTAGTTGAAGCTTTGGATTGCAATTGCAAATCACTTGAAATCACAAAATTTTGTGTGTGCCCACTCCAAGTAGGGTTGTACGTAAAGTTACCGTCATTAAACGAATCGACAACTTGTGCTCTTATGCTTAGAGCTAGCAAAATAGAAAAAAACAATAGAACTTTTCTCATAAGGTTGTACTATATATAAAATTGAATTACTTTTGTAGTCAATTTCTGAATATCAATACGTTTGACTGTCAATTCGTATTTTTATCCAGTTAAAATGCAAATATACAAAATTATTGTATAACTCATTTTATTTAATCTCATTTTTTATAACCACACGTATTTTATTTTCAAAATACGTGGTATAATGCTAAAAAACAATGAAAGTAGCAATTGTAGGTGCCAGTGGTGCTGTAGGCCAGGAATTTTTGCGTGTGTTGGCCGAACGCAATTTCCCCATGACTGAGCTGTCTCTATTCGGTTCGTCGCGTAGTGCGGGTAGTGTTTATGAGTTTAAAGGTGAAAAAATCACCGTGAAGGAACTCAAGCATGGCGACGATTTCAAGGGATTCGATATTATATTTACGTCGGCTGGAGCTAGTATATCGAAAGAATATGCCGAGGATATTACTAAATTTGGTGGTGTGATGATTGACAACTCATCGGCATTCCGTATGGATAAGGATGTGCCATTGGTAGTGCCTGAGGTTAATGCTGAAGATGCAAAAGATCGTCCGCGTGGTATTATTGCTAATCCAAATTGTACAACTATTCAGATGGTAGTAGCATTAAAAGCCATCGAAAATTTATCGCATATCAAACG
>JAGNPC010000211.1 GCA_017989795.1 Paludibacter sp.
CGGAAATGTCGGTATTCTTGATGGTCTCAAGTATTAGGGCTTCAATGTTGTCTTTTGAAAGTGCTATTTTAAGCTTTTTGTTAATCCGTTCGTATACTAAATCTGTGTAGCAGATTTTTTCTAAAATTAGTTCTTTGTAATCGTTCATTTTTGTGTGTACGGTTGGAAGTGGCTGTAAGCATGAGGGATTGCAGCGGCGTGCTGCCGTATTTCGGCAGTACAAGAGCGAAAAGCCCGACCCGAGGTACGAGGGACATGCCCAAATTATTATTACTGTTTAATAGCACAATCAATCGTGTAGTAGTGAGTTGATTGATTGTGCTATGTTTTTTTTATGCTAATATTTTTACGGCATGGGCAGCTTGTTCGGCTATAGTTCGTGCGTGGTCGGTGTTTTCGGCAGTTGCCAATACTACGCCCATGCGTCGGCCTGGTTTGCAAAGTGGTTTGCCAAAAAGGCGAACTTTGGTGTTTGGTATATGTACGGCTTCGGTGATGTCGAAGCTCGGATTCCAAAATTCTTCGGTGGCTTTGATTACGTGTGTGGCGCCGTGTTGCAGTAGGCGTGTGTCTACAGGTAATCCTAGAATGGCGCGTATGTGAAGCTCAAATTCGGACATTACTTGGGTGGCAAGTGTTACCATGCCGGTGTCGTGTGGGCGAGGGGATACCTCGCTGAAAATGGCTTTGTCGTCTTTTACAAATAGTTCTACGCCAAATAGGCCATAGCCGCCTAGTGCATCGGTTACTTTGAGTGCCATTTCTTCGGTTTCGCGTATGGCTTCGGGGCTCATGGCGCAGGGTTGCCAGCTTTCGTGGTAGTCGCCGCTTATTTGAACGTGTCCGATGGGTGCGCAGAATTTGGTGCCAAAAGCAGTGCGTACGGTTAGTAGGGTTATTTCATAATCGAAAGTTACAAATGCTTCGATGATGACGCGTGTGCCAATACCGCGACTTGCTTCGTGTGCATATTTCCATGCTTTTTCAATGTCAGTCTCCGATTTGATGGTGCTTTGACCTTTGCCTGATGATGACATGATGGGTTTTACCACGCAAGGTATGCCTATTTGGGCTACTGCTGTGCGAAATTCGTCAAGTGTGTCGGCAAATTGATACTTGGCAGTTGGTAATTGCAGTGTTTCCGCAGCTAATCTTCGGATGCCTTCGCGATCCATTGTAAGGCGAGCAGCATGTGCATTAGGTATAACATGAAATCCTTCGCTTTCGAGCTTTTCGAGCATGGTGGTGTCGATGGCTTCAATTTCAGGGACAATAAGTGTTGGATTTTCACGCTCGATAACAGCTCGTAGGGCTTCGCCGTTTTTCATATCAATTACATGTGAACGGTGAGCTACCTGCATAGCTGGGGCATTTTCGTACGAATCGACTGCTATTGTTTCAACTCCTAAGCGTTGTGCTTCAATAACCATTTCCTTGCAAAGTTCGCCGCTCCCAAGGAAGAGTATGCGTGTGGCACTTTTTTGTAACGGTGTGCCAATAATGAGTTTCGACATATTGAGTTTCGATATATAATGTATATTTATGTGACAAAAGTAACATTTTTGATTTGTTACTGAAATACTACGGTGCGATTTTTATAGGCTAATATTTTCCGCTCAATGTGCTTTTCGACTGCATGTGAGAGTACGATTTTTTCTAAATCGCGCCCTTTGCGAACGAGTTCTTCCACTGTATCTCGGTGTGAGATGTGTGTTACGTCTTGCTCAATAATTGGCCCTGCATCCAAATCGCTTGTTACATAGTGACTTGTAGCTCCAATAATTTTTACGCCACGAGCGTGAGCAGCATGGTAAGGTTTGGCGCCTGCAAATGCAGGTAAAAACGAGTGGTGAATGTTGATAACTCGGTCGGGGTAGTGCGAAATAAAATCGGCCGAAAGTACTTGCATGTAACGAGCAAGGACACAAAAGGTTACACCATGTTTTTTTAAAATTTCAAGCTGTTTGGCTTCTTGCGCTGCTTTTGTGTCTTTTGTAACGGGTATATAATGGTATTCGATGCCAAATTGAGTAGCTACGTGCTCCATGTCGGGATGGTTGCTTATGATAACAGGTATCTCTACATTCCATTCACCCATAGCGTATCGCGACAATAAATCGTATAAACAATGCGACATTTTTGATACAAAGATGCCCATGCGTGGTTTGTCGTCTGTAAAATACAGGCGAAACGTCATATCGTAGCGTAAACCTAAAAGTGTTTGAAAATACTCTTCTACTTTTTCGCGTGGAATCTGGAAATTTGTTAAATCCCATTCAACGCGCATAAAGAAAACACCCTCTTCGCGGTTTACATATTGATCTAAATAAATGATATTTCCTTTGTGGTGATTGATAAATTCGGTAACGGCAGCTAGTATTCCCGGTTTGTCCGGACAGTGTATTAATAGTGTTGCGGTGTTTTCGTGTTGATTCATTGTGACAATATTTGTTTAAACGGGCAGCAAAGATAATGATTTTATCTTAAACCCTGATTTGTTATTTCAAATTGTTTAAAAAAGTGCTTTCGAGGCCTTGACGTAACGTTTTCATTTTCAGTGCCTGAAAAAATATTTTCAAAAAAAGTGCATTTTTTTATTGCTTTGCTATTGCAGATATCAAAAATTGCCGTATCTTTGCACCGCGTTTGAGAGATAAACGCACTACTGGTTCGGTAGTTCAGTTGGTTAGAATGCCGCCCTGTCACGGCGGAGGTCGCGGGTTCGAGTCCCGTCCGTACCGCGAAAGAGCAGTTCAGAAATGAGCTGCTCTTTTTCGTTTATGATATTGCCGACAGTTTGCCGACTTTCATATAGGATGTTAATCAATTAGTAGCGTTTTTCGCATATTTTTTACAATACACCATATTAATAGCTATAAGGTTTAACGTAAAATAAAAATCAGTTCGCAATAACACCATCTCAATTGTATTCGCTATATTTGTGTTTTCTTTAAATCCCAAACACAACACAACAAATGAATACTACTTTTGCACCATTCGCAAAACCACTATATGTAATGCTCAAGCCTGTGGGCTCAGCTTGCAATCTCAATTGTGAATACTGTTACTATCTCGAAAAGGAGCACCTTTATCCCTCGGCCAAGTCGCAAATGATGACTGATACGCTGCTCGAAAACTTCGTACAGCAGTATCTCAACTCGCAAACGCAGCACGAAGTGCTTTTTACATGGCATGGAGGCGAAGCACTGTTACGTCCCATAAGCTTCTACAAAAAGGCCATTGAACTACAAAAACAATACGGACAAGGTCGTCAAATCGACAATGTGTTGCAAACAAACGGCACCATGCTCAACGACGCTTGGTGCGAATTTTTCAAAGAAAACAACTTCCTTATTGGCGTGTCAATCGATGGTCCACAAGAGTTTCACGACGAATATCGTCGCAACAAAGGAGGTCAACCCACCTTTGTAAAGGTAATGAAAGGCATACAGCTCCTCAAAAAACACGAAGTAGAATTTAACGCCATGGCCGTTGTAAACGATTACAATGCCGACTATCCAGTCGAATTTTATCGTTTCTTTAAAGAGCTCGGATGTAAATTCATACAGTTTGCGCCCATCGTTGAGCGTTTAGACCCTAAAGATAGCGGCTTAAAACTCACAGCACCTACTGCCCAAGATGTACCTGTTGCCGATTTTTCTGTTAGTCCCGTTCAGTGGGGTAAATTCCTCATCGGCCTCTTCGATGAATGGATAAAAGAAGACGTCGGTACATACTACATACAAATGTTCGATTCCACCCTCGCCAATTGGGTCGGCGAGCAACCAGGCGTTTGCACCATGGCCAAGCACTGCGGTCACGCCGGTGTAATGGAGTTCAACGGCGATGTATACTCCTGCGATCACTACGTATTTCCAGAATATAAACTCGGAAATATCAATACCGATAACCTAGCCGGCATGATGTATTCCGAAAAGCAACTCAAATTTGGCGCAGACAAATACGACACCCTGCCACGCCAATGCCGCGAGTGCGAATATCTTTTTGCCTGTCACGGCGAATGTCCCAAAAATCGCTTTGCCTTCACCAAAGATGGCGAACCAGGGCTCAACTACCTCTGCGCAGGTTGGAAAATGTTTTTTCACCACGTAGCACCCTACATGGACTTCATGAAAAAAGAACTACTGGCCGAGCGAGCACCAGCCAATGTCATGCAATGGGCCAAAAATCGCAAAAAATAATTCACAAATAAAAGCCCAAATCCCGTCAATAGAATCAACCCTAACGACGGGATTTTTGCAAAAACCAACTTCCTCAGCCTTTATTAATATTGTATATATACACACCCTACTCGATTTTTCACTTTATTGCACCCAAATTTTCTTTTAGCATACTGCAAACTTTTTATATTTTACTGCAAACTGCAAACTGCCAACTGCAAACTTCTAACTTCTTACTTCTTACTTCTAACTTTCTTTTTTTGGGGGTGCCCCTCGTACCTCGGGTCGGGCTTTCCGCTCTTGTACTGCCGAAATACGGCAGTACGCCGCTACAATCCCTC
>JAGNPC010000212.1 GCA_017989795.1 Paludibacter sp.
ATATCCGGCTGCATACCTCCCGAAGTACCAATACGTACAATCTTTAATTCGCGAAAAACGGACTTCTCTGTCCTATTCACTAAATCAATATTGGCCAGCGCATCCAGCTCATTCATCACAATATCGATATTATCGGTACCGATACCCGTTGAAATGACCGAAATACGTTTCCCTTTGTAAGTTCCTGTTATCGTATTAAACTCACGGCTCGACACAGCGAACTCCTGCGTGTCGAAATAAGCCGCTACAAGCGCCACACGTCCAGGATCACCAACTAAAATCACATTATCAGCAAGCTGTTCGGGTTGTAAATGTAAATGAAAAATACTTCCATCAGTATTTAAAATAAGTTCGGAGGCTGGAAAATGTTTCATGTATTTAAAATTAGAAGTTAGAAATTAGAAAAAAGAAATTAGAAATTAGAAATTAGAAAAAAGAAAAAAGAAGATAAATATGAGATAGAAAAAACGCCCGAAACTTCGGGCGTCGATTTGTATGTTTTATGTTTACTATCTAAGCCTATTTAACGATTTTATAAGCGCTTCATCCTTACCAATAGCCCTAATTGCCAACACAGTTAGCACAATACTTACGAGTGGAAAAGCCGTCACTATTTCCAGATACCAATTAGCATCAAGCACCTTGCCTGCCTGCCACAAATAAATAAATAACAAGCCATAATATCCGGCCAACAACACCACATTTACAATTAACAAACGTATTTGTAAAAAACGCTTTTTATATAAAAAGATTGTAAGCAATGCAATTACAGGCGACAAAACACTCATCGCAGTCAGTGCCCACACATTTTGCACAAACACTTCAGCATTTTCTATAACCTTAAATATCCCTTTAAAGTTTAAAACATATTGAGCAGCATCCGTATTACCTACAAAACCTGCCTGAACACTAAATAAGGTTACCCCTGATAGCAAAACTACGAGCAACAAATACACAGTTTGAATACGTTGAATCATCTTAAATTATTTACTATTAAACCATTTACTATTTACCATTTCTTTCATCATCATCTCTTTAAGTCCCCCTTGGGGGATTAGGGGGCTACATCACATCATTTCTTCCACTGCGCATCACGCACCGCATAAATACGCTCAATAATATCAACCACCTTAAGGCCTTCGAGCACATTGGTTGTTATTGAACCTTTATCTTTTAGTTTTTCAATTACATTTTCAATCACATAATGATGATTTTGAGCCGAACCTTTGTATAATCCATAATCGTTTGGTGGATTTGACGGAGCCAAGTCGGGCATCACATAATCCTTAATATGGCAATAAGTCACTTCGTTCATATATTGGCCAGCCACTTTAACAGTACCTTTCGATCCTAAAATGGTGATACTACTTTCAAGATTCGTATCCCAAACCGAGGTTGAATAATTTAAACTTCCCATACCACCATTCACAAAATCGAAAGTAACCACACCACTATCTTCAAAATCAGTTAACTCCTTGTGATTAAAATCAGCAAAATTGCCTCTAATATTTTTTACATCGCCAAACAACCAATACATTATATCGATAAAATGCGAAAACTGTGTAAAGAGCGTTCCACCATCAAGCTGAGCATTACCATGCCAATTACCCTTTTTATAATATCTATCATCTCTATTCCAGAAACAATCTAATTTCACCATAAAAATATCGCCAAGCGTATTGTTATCAACCAGCTGTTTTAACCACTCCGAAGGTGGCGAATAACGGTTTTGCATTACACAAAACACATGATGCGATACTTCGAGCGATTTAAAAAGTATACGTTCGGCATCAATCTTAGTCAACGCAATAGGTTTTTCGAGCACCACATGTTTTTTAGCTTCCAACGCCTTCACAGCATAATCAGCATGATAACCATTCGGTGTACAAATACATATTACATCCACATCCAAATCAGCGGCTAAAAGTGCGTCATACGAAGTAAAGTACGATTCCTCAACACCTTCTAGCTTCAACTCATCTTTCGACAACAAGTCGCAAACAGCTACTAATTCCGAAGCTGGATTCCGACGTATCATCTCGGCATGGCGTTTCCCTATGTGCCCTTGCCCTATTACTGCAAATTTTATCATTTTATGAAATTATTTCGTACGTTTAACTACATCAGCATCGAAAAGATATTCCTGCCCAGTTTCTGGACAAATACCAATTCCGTTACTATCAAAATTTAATCGATGGCCATACTCACTCACCCACCCAATTTGTCGTGCAGGATTACCAACTACCAACGCATATGGTTTTACCGCTTTCGTAATAACTGCTCCAGCTCCTATCAATGCATAGGCTCCTATCTCATTTCCACAAACTACAGTGGCATTAGCTCCAATACTTGCACCTTTTCGTACAATGGTCAAAGCATACTCGTCACGACGACTCACATGACTGCGTGGATTAATAACATTGGTGAACACCATCGAAGGACCTAAAAAAACATCATCTTCACAAACCACCCCCGTATATACCGACACATTGTTTTGTATTTTCACATTGCGCCCTAACTTTACCATGGGCGAAATTACTACATTTTGCCCGATATTACAAGCCTCACCTATTTCACAGCCACTCATTATGTGTGAAAAGTGCCATATTTTCGTACCATTACCAATAACACAGTCGGCATCAACAACGGCTGTTTGGTGTGCAAAAAATTCATTCATAAGCCCCTCCTAACCTCCCCACAAGGGAGGAATTAATTTGTATGTATTCTTTTATAGTCCCCTATCGGGGTATTTAGGGGGCTATATTGCCTCCATCACCGCATCTGTAATATATTTTAATTGCTCTTCGTCCAATTCAGTGTGCATCGGCAATGACACCACGCACCAACTCAACTTTTCGGCTACCGGAAAATCTCCCGATTGATAACGCGCATCTTGATAGGCTTTTTGAAGGTGCAAAGGCACAGGATAATAAATCATTGCAGGAATACCTTTATCATTTAAGTATTTTATAAAAGCTGCTCTATCTACATCAACTAACTTTAAGGTATATTGATGATACACATGCGTTGACTGACTGTAAGAAGCAGGTATAATTAACTTATCGGTAGCAGAAAAAACAGTATTATAAAAATTAGCAGCATACTGACGAGCAGCACTATAATCGTTTAAATATCGAAGCTTCACCTGAAGCACTGCTGCCTGAATACTATCTAAACGCGAGTTCACTCCTACTCTATCGTGATAATAACGCACCTCCATTCCATGATTAGAAATGGCTCTCATCTGCGCCGCTAAGCTATCATCGTTTGTAAAAATAGCTCCTCCATCACCAAAACAGCCCAAGTTCTTCGACGGAAAAAACGAAGTACAACCAATATGCCCCATACAGCCCGAATGTTTCTTTGTTCCATCGCTAAAACTATATTCCGAACCTATAGACTGACAAGCATCCTCCACGACAAATAAATTGTGTTCAGCTGCAATGGCAAGAATTTCTTCCATCGGAGCATTTTGGCCAAAAAGATGCACCGGTACAATGGCTTTTGTTTTAGGTGTAATGGCTTTACGTAACGAAGCTATATCAATATTAAATGTCTCGAAATCAACATCCACAACCACAGGCGTTAAACCAAGTAACGCTACCACTTCGGCAGTTGCAATAAATGTAAAAGTAGGCGTTATCACCTCATCGCCTGGTTTCAAACCCAATGCCATTAATGCTATTTGCAATGCATCAGTTCCATTACCAACAGGAATAACATGTTTAACACCTAAATACTTTTCAAGCTCAACCTGAAACTCATTCACCTTACCACTCTTAATAAATGCAGTCGTATCAATAACCTGCTGTATACCAGCATTTACATCATTACGTATTTTTTCGTATTGACTTGTTAGGTCAACCATTTGAATCTTTTTCATGTTTTAAAAATTACTTTCTTTCAATCACGTATTCCACCTCTTCGAACTCAGAACGAATATTTGATATATAAGATGCTCTTGATTTGATATTCAATTTTTGCTTTCCTTCATTGTTTTTAAGTAAATGCTGAAAATCGACATCAACAGCAATATCATTTAACGAAACTGATTTAAAATGACTAAGTGCCACGTTAAACGTGAGTTTTACTTGCGCAGGAAAAGTCCGCACAATCAAATCATAAGGACAATTTTTCACTTGAACAGGAAAAACGAGTTCCTTTTCGGTAAACATCTCGGTATAAATACTAAACTTGACATCGTTGGTTGAAAATCGAACACCTTGAACTTTTTGCAAAACCAAACTTGTTTCAACGTTCTTGTTTAAATCTTTAAACTCCGTCCAATTTGTTTTTATATACTCCAATTGATCAAGCAAACGTTTTGAACCGTAAGCAATAATTGTATCTGGTTCAAGTAGAATATCTTCACTCAAAATATATTGTTGAGCAGTTTCAATCTTTCCATTAAACTTTACGGGTAATTTCTTTTTTGCAAGTTGCTCATAAACAAGCACCAACGAATCAAGTCTTAATTCAACAATGCTCGTAGTTGGCAACAAATGCTTTAACAA
>JAGNPC010000213.1 GCA_017989795.1 Paludibacter sp.
AAATAATCGAAAAAACTTGCTTGATAACCGTCAATTTTTACAACTTTTATTTTTGTTAGTTTTTTACCAATGGTTTGGCCCTCTAAGGTTGATTCACATACGAGTGGGTATAACAGTGTAGGTAGTGTGAGTACGAGTAAAGCGATAGAAAAAGCATCGCCCTTCAGATTAAAGAGCTCTATTGAAAGTACTTTTGACATAAACATAAGTACCACGATGATATAGGCCACAAGTAGTAGCATATCAACAAGATAAGCCAACATGCGCTCACCCAACGATGCCGTACGAAAAAATAAATTTATATTTTGAGTTGTTTTAATTTGTAAATTTGACATAAAATTTTACTTTTGTAGAATAATTATGAGAGAAATAGCCTTTATCAAGAAAAATAAACAAAAATGGATGACGTTTGAACATTCGTTAAGTGTGAAAGAAGATCGCAAACCCGACGAGTTAGCCGATGCATACCTTCAGCTACTAAACGACTTATCATACAGTCAGACCTACTATCCCAAAAGCAAGACTACTGAATACCTCAATCATCTTGTAGCGCAAATATACAGAAAAATTTATAAAACAAAACGATTAGAAAGAAATCGCGTAAAAGTATTTTTCATGGAGGAAGTGCCTAACATAATGTACATCTACCGTAAACAATTGATCTTTGCTTTTGCTTTATTTTTCTTTTTCACCGCCATCGGAGCCTTGTCGGCGGCTTACGACGAACGTTTTGTACGCATCATATTGGGCGACAGCTATGTAAACAAAACCTTGGAAAATATTGAAAATGGCGACCCCATGGCTATTTATAAAAGTGGTAGTAAGCTAAATATGTTTCTAGGTATAACCATGAATAATATTGGCGTTGCCTTTAAAGCGTATATCTTTGGTTTATCGGCTGGCGTAATGACTTTTTTTATTGCCATGCAAAATGGTATTATGCTAGGTTCATTTCAATACTTTTTTTTCGAGCAAGGAGTGCTAGGAGCAAGCCTTCGTGGCATTTGGCTTCATGGTGCGATGGAGATTTTCAGCATTGTCATAGCGTCGATGGCTGGGTTTGTGCTGGCTAGTTCCATTCTATTTCCGGGCACATACTCACGTTTCGAGTCTTTTAAAACAGGTGCTCGACAAAGCATGAAAATCGTTATCAGCACCATTCCATTTTTTGTTGCTGCCGGCTTTATCGAAGGCTTCGTTACCCGACAATCCAACACCATGCCGCTGTGGCTCAACATACTAATTATTTGTGCCACACTTGCAGTTATCTCATTTTACTATTTAGTTTTACCTTTTATTAATCATAAAAAAACTACCCATGACCGACTTTCAACTGTACAAAAAAAGGAACTTTAGCGACTTTATAAACGACAGCATTTTGTTTTTTAAAGTATACGGAAAAGATTATTTTCGGAACTACATGACTATCAGTGGCATTCTATTATTGGTAATGTGTGGGCTGTATTATTTTACGTTTAAAGATTTATTCGAAAGCGTAGGTAATCCATCGGCAATGAGTAATTGGTTTCTAAGTGATGGCAACATCCTTACTTTTGCAATTTTAATTATTGCTACAATAATTGTAGGAATAGCACTATCGGTATTTAGCGTAGGTCAGCCTATCATTTATACGAAACTTATCGAAAAAACAGGACGTAACGAATTTACAAGTTCGGAGCTAGTTAGCCTGATTATGGATAAAGCTGGACGGATGATCTTTTTTGGTTTTATAACCCTTATTTTATTTATGCCCCTTATAGTCATTTTTCTTGTTATTGCTGTTGCTTTAAGTTTTTTGCTTATTGGAATACCTATTCTTATATTGGGCTTACCTGCTATTATGGTTTGGCACATGCAAGCACTCATTGTTTATTTAAACGAAGATGCAGGGTATTTTGAGTCGTTAAAAAAGGGCTGGAAAATTCTTTTTTCAAATTTCTGGCATATTGTAGGTTCTACCATCGTTGTTTATATCCTGGTTAATATCATTCAAAGTGCAGTCAGTCTGATTCCCTATCTATCAATGATGAGCTCAATCATCACATCAGGCGGACAGCTACAACCAACGCAACTTCCACCTTACATGGTATTGATATATGTAATCAGTATGGTGCTGGGTCTTGTGCTTTTAAATATATTTTACATACAACAAACTTTGGTTTACTATAGCGCTCAAGAGTCGCTAGGCCACATTCAGGCCTTTACAGAGATAGACAATATTGGCAATAATGAGGCATAGAAAAACGCTACTCCTGCTTTTGTTGGCTTTTAGCTGTGCATTGTTAAAAGCTAAGCAAGCTATTGATATTCACAAAGTCGACTCGGCACTTCACGAAAGGTTGGAGTACGAAGACAAAGATGTGTTGGTAAAACGAATGTTTGCCAACACGGCTGTCGACACATCAACTCAGGTGGTAAAAGAATTTAAACCAAAGTTCGAAACGAAATATCGCAGCGACGAGGATTTCAATTACAACCAAGTTAACGAAACTTACAACTATTGGCAACAACTCAAAAAGCGTTTAGTTGCGTTTCTCAAAAAACTATTTGGTTACGCACCCGATGCACCCGACCCTGATATTATTTCCTTAATAGTTAAAATCCTTAGTGCACTCGTTGTAATTGCGGTACTAATTATTCTTATTCGAATTTACATCCGAACTAATAATAGAAGCCTATTTAGCAAAAAAAACGTAGAATTAAATATTGATATAAATGACAGTGAACAATTGATACAATTGGCCGATTTCAGCTCTCTGATTGCCGAACACGAAAACAAACAAGCCTACAGAATTTGTGTGCGGTTATATTTCCTATGGGTACTAAAATCGCTCAAAGAGCAAAATGCCATTGTTTGGCTGCCCGACAAAACCAACTCAACTTATGCCAACGAACTGCGCGAAACAGACATACAGCAAACATTCAACTACTTAGCCTATGTATACGAATATGTATGGTATGGCGAATTTGTACTTACTGACGCCGACTATTTGAAAGCAAAAGAAGCCTTCGAACAGTTCATTATGAAAGGAAGTGCAAAATGAGCAGACAGCTAAAAATTTACATCGCCTCAATTCTAACGCTTGTAGTGTTGATTTTTTTAATTGATAGCTTGAGAGAGAAGCCTACAAACTGGACGCCGACTTACAAACTCGATTTTAAAAATCCATTTGATTTATACATTTTCAATCGTGAAATAAAACAAATCATTCCCGAAAAACGGCTTACGCGCGTACTCGTAACGCCTTACGAATACATCAATTCGCACCCGGAGAAAGCGAATTATTTGCTGATAAAACAGCACATGTATAACAGTGGCGATTCGATATTACTCGACGAAGTATACAAAGGTAGCAACTTGTTTGTTAGTGCCGAAAACTTTGTACGTATATTCACCGATTCGCTCGGATTAAACTACACCGAAGCCGACTCAGAAATATCACTCGAAAAGCTAAACCAAATCAAGCTAACACTTAGCAATAAAGCATGGAACAACGATAAACTAGTGATCAAACCCGTTATAAACACCTTTGCATTTGTAGATGCCGACGCCGATAGAACAACCATACTCGGAACTCAGCAGTTTCCGAGTGGAAAAGTATATCCCAATTTTTTACGTATTAAACACGGCAAGGGCTTTATATTTATCCACAATCAGCCACAAGTATTTAGTAATGAAGCACTACTAAATCAAGGATCAAGTGCTTATGTAGCACGTATCTTATCCTATCTGCCCAGCACTTTACCCGTAGTGTGGTTTGTGCAAGGTCAAACTTACGATAAAAAAGCACCTACCGACGAAGCTAAAAATGCGTTAACTGTGGTTTTTCGATACCCTGCGCTGAGAGCTGCTTGGCTTATTCTAGTATATGGTTTATTAATGTATATATTATTTCACTCAAAACGTAAACAGCGCATAGTGCCTGTAATTAAACCCTTACAAAACACCACTGTTGAGTTTGTGCAAACTATTGCTAATCTGTATTTTCAACAAAAAAACTATAGCAATATTTTTGAAAAGAAAATTATCTACTTCTTAGAACAAGTACGCACAAACTATCTGTTGGATACATCGAAGCTCGACCAACGGTTTGTAGAACGATTGACAAAGAAATCGGGTAAAGATCTGGTGTTGATCAACAAGCTAATTGATTTTATAAATCAATTCAAAAAAAACAAAACAGCAAGCAAAAGCGATTTGATTCTATTCAACAAACAGCTGGAAACTTTTTGGGAAATCAAAGCGCATTCAACTAATAATTCAAAAACAAAATAACATCAGATATGGAAACTGAAAAAATTGAAACGAAAAAAACAAATACTACTGACATTCATTTCGAAAATCGCATTGATTTAAGTGAGCTCAAAGAGCAGGTAGATGCCATTCGAAAAGAACTCAAAAAGGTAATTGTAGGTCAGGAAAAACTGATCGATTTCTTATTAGTAGCTATTTTAGCCAACGGCCATGTATTGCTCGAAGGAGCGCCTGGCGTAGCT
>JAGNPC010000019.1 GCA_017989795.1 Paludibacter sp.
GATGTAGGTAGTGGACGTCAAATGAACCGATTACTACAAGGTGATGTGGGAAGTGGTAAAACACTTGTGGCGCTTATGTCAATGCTTATTGCGGTGGATAATGGGTATCAAGCAGCTTTGATGGCGCCTACCGAAATTCTTGCCAATCAGCATTTTATTACAATCAAAGAGTTTCTGGGCGATTTGGGTGTGCGAGTAGAATTACTTACAGGTTCTACGCGCCCCAAAGCAAGAGAAGTATTGCACGAGCAGTTACGAGCTGGTGAGTTGCATATTTTAATTGGCACGCACGCACTTATCGAAGATACGGTTCAATTTAGAAACCTTGGTCTAGTGGTGATTGATGAGCAACATCGATTTGGTGTAGAACAGCGTTCAAAACTTTGGAAGAAAAATGTACAACCACCACATATTCTCGTGATGACGGCCACGCCCATTCCGCGTACCTTAGCCATGACTTTATATGGTGATTTGCGCGTATCAGTAATTGATGAGCTTCCGCCTGGACGTAAGCCCATACAAACATATCATTATTACGAAAACAAACGTTTAAGCTTAAATCAGTTCATAACTAAACAAGTTAATGAGGGTCGTCAAATCTATATTGTATATCCATTAATTCAGGAGTCTGAAAAAATGGATCTTCAAGATTTGGAAAATGGCTACCTGTATATTCGCGAAAATTTTCCAAATTTCACGGTGAGTAAAGTGCATGGGAAACTTAAAGCGGCCGAAAAAGACTTCCAAATGCAACGCTTTGTATCAGGCGAAGCACAGGTAATGGTGGCTACCACCGTTATTGAGGTTGGCGTTAATGTTCCCAATGCTTCGGTTATGATTATCGAAAATGCCGAACGCTTTGGCCTTTCTCAGTTGCATCAGTTGCGTGGTAGGGTAGGCCGTGGTGCCGATCAATCGTTTTGCATCCTACTTACAGGATATAAACTAGCTACCGAAACCCGTAAGCGAATGGATATTATGGTGCGAAGTAATGATGGTTTCGAAATTTCGGAAGCTGATTTACAACTTCGTGGGCCTGGCGATATTGATGGTACAACGCAAAGTGGAATGCCTTTTGAATTGAAAATTGCGAACCTTGCGCAAGATGGCAAAATGCTTGAAATAGCTCGCCAAACAGCCTTAGATATTTTAGAAACTGACCCTCAACTTCAAAAACCCGATAATTACGTTTTGTTACAACAATTACGTAAACTCAAAACAAATACCCTGAACTGGGGGGTTATTAGTTAAAAAATCGGAACTAGTTTTGATATAATGCCTATTTTTCCTATTTTTGAATGTCAAAGTATTAAAATCAAATTCTTTCACACCTTAATATCTATTTTATGCAAAAAACACTCATTATTATTAAGCCAGGTGCAGTTCAACGCGAACTAGTGGGCGAAATTATTACAAGATTCGAGCGTAAAGGGTTGCAAATCTGTGGTTTTAAAATGATGCAACTCGATAAAGAACTTCTGGCAATTCATTATGCACATTTAGTTGATAAACCTTTTTATCCTAGAATTGAAGCATCGATGATGGTTACCCCAGTAATTTTAATGTGCATAAAGGGTGTAGGTGCTGTGCATATTGTGCATCACATGGCAGGTAAAACAAATGGGCGCGAAGCAGAGCAAGGTACAATTCGTGGTGATTTTAGTGTGAGTATTCAGGAAAATATACTGCATACTTCCGACTCTCCAGAATCGGCCATTGTAGAAGTTGATAGGTTTTTTAAACCTGAAGAAATTTTTGATTATACGCACAATAATCATCATTTCATTTACGCTAACGACGAGATTTAAACAGTTCAACAAAACTAAAGGTGTAAAATCGACACCTTTAGTTTTGAAATTATAGATATTAATAAATTAAAATTTTCACAATACCAATTAAGCATGCATTTGTTCCGAAATATAATATTCATTTTTTTTATACTTCAATTATGTTTCTCGGCACTACATGCTCAGCAAGTGAGAATGAATTTAATTCCAAAAAAAGATACGGTGAATATTTACAACGAAATGCTGAACGACCGTTCGGATGACTTGATGGAAAATCACCCTGCAGATGATATTTACAGCAATATTTGGACACCAAATCGTTTAAATCCATATAAAATTCCGATTGATAGTTTACCCGACTCCGTAAAGATTGATTGTAGAAAATTTACCATTCCTATTAAAGGTCGAGTAACTTCAAGTTTTGGACCTCGACGTTACCGATATCACTACGGAACCGATTTGAGCGTAAAAATTGGCGACTCAATTGTGTCGGCATTTTCAGGTCGTGTACGTATTATCGATTATGAAGCGCGTGGATATGGGCATTATGTGGTTATTCGTCACGAAAATGGGCTGGAGAGTGTTTATGCACACTTGTCGAAAGTGTTGGTTCAGTTAGATCAAAATGTGCGTAGCGGTGAACTTATAGCCCTTGCGGGCAATACAGGTCGATCTACAGGTCCACATTTGCATTTTGAAACACGCTACCTTGGAAATGCCATAAACCCTGCCACAATTATTGATTTTAATACTGGTTTAGCTCACGATGATACCTATATAATTACCAAAACGAAATCATTTCATTATCAGAGAGCGGCTGAACAGGCAAAATCGCAAAAGTCGCAAACTGCCGTTCGTTATTATGCGGTTAAGAAAGGTGATAATTTAGGTAGTATTGCTATGCGAAACGGTACGAGTATTAAAAATCTTTGTCGCTTAAATGGCATTAAAGAGAATAAATTACTCCAGTTAGGACAAAAGCTGCGTGTTAGATGATTTATTTCTAAAGCATAAAAAAACTACTTATTAAATAAGGCATACCACCAGTTAAAATACCTGTAGCCAATTTAAATGAATCTGTTTTGTAAAAAACAAATAACAAAGCAAGATTAGGAAAGGCTGACAAAAGCAACAGTTTTCCTAGTAGTACGCTTGGATACAATGCTTGAATACTTTCGATAAATCCCGTTTCGAAAGGTGAATACTGATTAAAGTATACCCACATAAATAGAGGTGGAATCATTAATCCTGGTATAAATCCAATTAAAAAATGATTAAATCGTTCAATTTCAAATTTCATTCTTCTCGTATTCAATTTTTAATTTAAATTAGAAATCCCACTTATTTAAATCCTTAATGGTCTGATAATCGGTTAAATCTATTTTTGATGGAACTACCGAAACATAACCATTGGCCAAAGCCCATTCGTCGGTGTCGTGCGCTTGAGGTTCATGATTTTTAAAGTAACCAGTAAGCCAATAATATGTTCTTCCTTGAGGGTCAACGCGTTTTGCATATTCTTCGGTCCAGTTTCCTTTGCACTGACGGGCTATTTTTATTCCTTTAATATTCCCTTGAGGAGCATTTACATTTAAGCATGTACCATAAGGCAAACCATTTTTTAATGTTTCTTGCGTTATTTGTAAAATGTATTTCTCAAAATTACTAAAATCGGCATTGTAGGAGTGATCGCAAATAGAAAAACCGATGGACGTAATTCCATTCTCACAACCTTCGAGTACGGCACCCATCGTACCTGAGTAAATTATATT
The DNA here is from genome assembly GCA_017989795.1 of Paludibacter sp. Classification (GTDB taxonomy): domain Bacteria; phylum Bacteroidota; class Bacteroidia; order Bacteroidales; family Paludibacteraceae; genus Paludibacter. Next base: position 3,560 of record JAGNPC010000019.1, read on the forward strand.
AATGGCGGCATTAGAGCCGTGATTAATGCCCGATACAAGTAAGTCGGGTTTACGGTCGAGCACATCATGAAGTGCAAGTTTTACACAGTCGGTCGGCGTTCCGTTACACTTGTATCGAATTAAACCTGAACGTTCTTCTATTTTGCTGTAACGTAATGGATGCGATACGGTTATGGCGTTGGATTGTCCTGAGCGTGGACCATCGGGAGCCATAACTACAACATCGCCTAGTTGCATCATAAGTTTGGTTAGTATGTCAATTCCATTGGCTGTATCGCCATCATCATTTGTTATTAAAATAAGTGGTCGCTTCATATTTAATTTCAATTTTTAGTGATTTATTTTTTCGAAATTCTTAATTGCGCTAGCAATAAAAAGAAAAAAGAAGATGCTATAAAATAAACTATATCTCGCGAATCAATTATACCTCGGCTAATTGATTTATAGTGTGCATTTATCCCCAGTTTTTCCACAGTTTCAATCGAATTACCTGTGTCGAAAAATGATGTTGCCAAGTCGAAACCATAAAATAAGGCAAACGAAATGACAATTGCCATAACAAAAGCCACAATCTGATTGTTTGCCATGGCTGATGAAAATAGGCCAATAGCCATAAAAATGGCTGCCAAAAAACCCAAACCAAGTAGTGAGCCCCAAAATGCACCACTGTCAACATTTCCAGCAGGTTCTGCTAGGTGCGAAACTACAAAAAAGTGAAAGGTTGTAGGGATAAGTGCCGCTAAAATTACAGCTAAACCAGCAAAGTATTTTCCTAATATTAATTGCCATTTCGATAAGGGCTTGGTTATTAGCAATTCCCATGTTCCGTTTTGTTTTTCGTCGGCTATACTGCGCATGCTGATGGCAGGGCACAGAAATAAAAAGAGCCATGGCGCTAGCCTAAATAAACCATCTACATGAGCATAGCCAGAATCGGGGATGTTATATTCGCCTGGAATTACCCACAAAAACAGACTGATAACTACCAAAAATATTCCAATTACGATATACCCTGTTAGGGTGCCGAAAAACGATTTTATTTCTTTTAAAAAAATTGAATACATATATAGATTCTGACTTTATTTATTGGTTGAAAAATTCACGAAATATTATTTTTATCTTTGTGATGCCAAAAGTACTCAAAAAATCAGGCCATGCAAAGTACAAACTATTTAAGTAAAAGTTTTTTAATATTCTTATTCGTGTCTTATACAACTTTAGTGTTAGCACAGACTAAGAATAATTACTCCATCAAGGGAGAATATGTTTATGGAACAATTTTAAAACATACAGATCACTTGCAGTCTGTAGTTAAAGACCCTGTTAAGGGGGCCGAGTTGGCCATCGAGTGGCAAACCATGGGCGAAAAAGATTGGCATCAGTATATTTGGTATCCTAAAGTGGGTGTTGGTTTTGTTGGTTTAGATTTAGGAAACCCCATGATGTTAGGTAATTTGTTTGCTGTTTATCCTTATCTGAATTTTAAATTAGTACGCATAGGTAATTTTACGGCGAGCATAAAGGGTGGGGCTGGAGTAAGTTTTTTGACTAAAACATTTAATAATACAGCCACTAAGTTAAATGATTTAAATACAGGGAACGCTGCAATAGGTTCGGTTGTTAATGTATATTTTGCTGGAGGTGCCAATTTCAATTTACCTATCCAAAAGGGTTTTGCGCTTGTAGCCGATTTGCAATGGAATCACGCCTCAAATGGTAGTTTTTACCAGCCAAACTCAGGCATTAATATGCTAAATGCAGCAATAGGCGTTTCGTACACACCCTATTATAAGCATGGTTACCATCCCCGCCTAAAATCAATGCGTGATTTGTCGCAAAAACTGAGTTTTGAGCTTATAGCTTCGGGTGGTGCGCGCGAACTTTACTACAAAGATGATAAAATGTATCCAACTGCCTCGTTTGTGGCTGCTATGTACAAACCATTGGGCAATGCATTTAGGCTTGGGCTTGGTTTGGAAGGGTTTTACGATGGTGTGTACAATGGAAATACACAGTTTGAACGTACTTACCTAACCGAAGATAAACTTGAAAACAAACTCCGTGTAGGAGTTTCATTACGCCCAGAGCTTGTTTTTGGTCGATTTTCGGTTGGTATACATGCGGGCTTGTATGTTTATAATCCACTCAAAAACTTAGAACCTTATACTGATGCGAAAATTGAAAAGCTTACTAAACCCTTGTTTTATAAATACGATATTGAAAAAGAAGACGGTTGGTTTTATTCTCGTGCAGCATTGCAGTATGCTTTCTCCGAACAGTTTTTTTTATCAATAGGACTTAAAACGCACCTTCAAAAAGCAGAATTTATTGAATGGGGAATAGGGTATCGTTTTCGTTCAAAACAAAAGGAATTTAATGCTATTAAATCAGCTCGTTAAGTTGAGAATTTTAGGAGTAATTGTATTGTAAATAAGAATTATTGATAGTTTTATAAATCATAATTTAGTTTTAATACTTTAATATTTGATATTGTAAAACATGTTTTTTGACTTTAAAAGCTTTTGTCAACTAAAAAAAAATTCTTAACTTGCAACTCGAAAGTTGAGTATACTGCTTGAGTTAATACTTCATCTGGTTAATTCATGTATTATACTGTTGAAAATATAGTAAATTCCTTAAAACCCACACTTATGAGTTACCTCAAATTTGATAAAACACTGTTAACTAATTTGGATAAATCATTATCGAAAGAAATGATTCGTACAAATAGGGCGGGCGCTTATAATAGCACAACTATCATTGATTGTAATACCCGAAAGTATCATGGTCAATTAGTTGTTCCATTGCCCAATCTTGACACTTCAAATCATGTATTACTTTCCTCACTCGACGAAACAGTTATTCAGCATGGAGCTGAATTTAATCTAGGTATTCATCAATATAGCGGACGGAATTTTAGCCCCAATGGGCATAAATATATTCGTCAGTTCGATTGCGAAATTATTGCACGTACCATTTATCGTGTAGGTGGAGTCGTACTATCAAAAGAACGTATGCTTGTATCGTTCGAACCACGCATTTTAATTAAATATACGCTTTTGGAAGCTCACTCGCCTACCACTTTGCGGTTTCGCCCTTTTTTAGCATTCCGAGGCGTAGATACATTAACCAAACAAAACGAAGAGGCTAATAGCGACTGTAATGAAGTGAGTAATGGCGTAAAATGTTGTATGTATGATGGTTATCCTGAGTTGTACATGCAGTTTTCGAAAAAGAATAGTTATTTGCACAGTCCTGTTTGGCATAATAATATTGAGTATTTTAAAGAACAAGAACGAGGATATGAATACCAAGAGGACTTATTAGTACCCGGGTTTTTTGAAATGCCTATTAAAAAAGGTGAATCAGTTATCTTTTCGGCTGGTATAAGCGAAATTTCGCCACGAAAACTAAGTGCTTTATGGGATGAGGAACTGAAAAAACGTCATCCTCGCGATACCATGTTCAATACTCTAAAAAACTCTGCACAACAATTTTTTAAACGCGAAGGCGATAATGCTTACCTTTTGGCTGGGTATCCGTGGTTTGGGGCTCGTGCACGCGATCAATTTGTTTCTCTTCCTTCATGTACACTTGTTATTGATAGGGTCGACTACTTTGACTTGATAATGAAATCGGGGATGGCCGAGCTAAAATGTTTTATGAATGGGGGAGGGCTAAGTTGTAAAAAGCTGGAAGCTATAGATGATCCTGATGTTCTGCTCTGGTTTATATGGTGTGTACAACAGTATTCGTCTAAACTATCAATTAGCGAAGCTGCAACGAAATACGGCGAGTTTATTCAAGAAATTATTGCTTATATCCGAAAGCAAAATCATCCACGGTTGGTACTTCATAACAATGGATTAGTATTTGTTGATGGAAAAACCAAACCAGCGAGCTGGATGAATGCCATCGAAAATGGAACTCCGATAACTCCCCGCACAGGTTATGTAGTCGAAATTAATGCTCTTTGGTACAATGCACTTAAATTTACATCGGAACTTACACGTTTTCAGGGCAATGAACATGCTGCCGACTTGCTCGATTATCAAGCTGAAATGACTCGCGAAGCTTTTGTGAATACTTTTTGGAATGGCTCCTATCTGTACGATTATGTTGATGGCGATTATAATAATCCTGAGGTTCGACCAAATATGATTATGGCTGTTTCGTTGCATTATTCGCCTCTTAAATTAAAACAGCAAAAGTCAATTGTAGATATTTGTACCAAAGAGTTACTTACTCCTAAAGGCCTACGAAGCCTCAGTCCTAAAAGCGGTTCGTACCGACCAAATTATGTAGGAGGTATGCTCGAACGTAATCGAAACTATCATAACGGACCAGTTTGGCCGTTCACTTTAGGCGCTTATTGTTCGGCCTATTTACGAATATACAAAGATAGTGGTGTTTCGTTTATCGAACGCTTTTTAATAGGGCTCGAAGCCGAAATGGCGGAGTTATGTGTAGGTACAATCCCTGAGTTATTTGATGGAAATCCGCCTTTTAAAGGTCATGGTGGCATGTCGTTTGCCATGAGTGTTGCGGGTGTTTTGCGTGTGTTGGACTTAATTACGAACTATAAATCTGAAATTGAATGAAGGCATTAATGTTTGGGTGGGAGTTTCCACCTCATATATTAGGTGGATTGGGTACTGCTAGTTACGGGCTTACTAAAGGTATGTCCATGCAACCTGATATGGATATTACTTTTGTTATTCCGAAACCGCACGGTGATGAAGATACAAGTTTTTTGAAGATTATTGGGGCGTGTAATGTGCCCGTGGTTTGGAAAGAAAGCAGTTGGGAACATGTGAATAATCGACTGGGTTGGATCATGCACCCCGATGAATATTTTTGGCTACGCAATGGCATTAAATATGATTTCTCGCGTATTTTCACCAACGATTTAGGTTGTATCGATTTTTCAGGAAAATATCCTGATAATTTAATTGAAGAAATATCTAATTACGAGGCTGTTGCAAGTGTGTTAGCACATCAGGTTGATTTTGATATCATCCATTCGCACGATTGGTTAACGTATCCAGCTGGAGTTTTTGCAAAACAAATAAGCGGAAAACCATTGGTTATTCACGTACATGCCACCGATTTTGACCGTAGTCGCGGACAGGTTAACCCAGTGGTTTATGGTATTGAAAAACGCGGTATGGACATGGCTGATCATATAATGACTGTGAGTGAGTTAACACGTAAAATTGTTATCGAAAAGTACCATCAAAATCCAGCCAAAGTAACAACTGTTCACAATGCTGTAGAGCCTTTACCCGAGGCAGAGCTTTTTAATAAAACAGCTCGTAAGGATAAAGTAGTTACTTTTTTAGGACGAATTACCATGCAAAAAGGGCCTGAATATTTTGTGGAAGCTGCTTATAAAGTTTTGCAACGAACAAAAGGGGTGCGTTTTGTGATGGCTGGCAGCGGCGATATGATGCAGGCCATGATTGACTTAGCTGCACGACGTGGTATAGCCGACAAGTTTCATTTTACTGGCTTCCTTAAAGGGCGCCAAGTGCACGAAATGCTTGCCGAAAGCGATGTGTATATTATGCCTTCGGTATCCGAGCCTTTTGGTATTTCGCCCTTAGAGGCTATGCAAGTTGGTACGCCTACTATTATCTCCAAACAATCGGGTTGTGCCGAAATTCTTACACACGCAATTAAAACCGACTACTGGGATATTGACGCAATGGCCGATGCTATTTATGCCATTGTAAAAAATCCAGCTATGTACGATAGCCTTCGTAACTTAGGTCGCGACGAAGTGAACAATATAAAATGGTATGATGCGGGCTTAAAAGTTCGTTCTATATACAATAATGCACTGGGTTTATAATTAATATTTTAAAATTAACAATTAACATACAAGATAATTAGTATGAAAAATATATGTTTTTATTTCCAAATAAGCGAACCAGTTCTTTTAAAACGCTATCGTTTTTTTGAAATTGGTCAAGATCATTATTATTACGATGATTTTCATACAAACGAACATGTGGATTATCAGGTCGAAAACTCGTATCTTACTGCCAACAAAACGATTGCAGAAATGATACGCAGTTCGAATGGTAAATTTCGTTGTTCTTTTGCTATATCGGGTATTGCGCTAGAACTTTTCGAACAATTTGCTCCTCAAGTTATCGACAGTTTTAAGGAGTTGGCTAAAACAGGAGCGGTCGATTTTGTGGCGCAGCCTTATGCCGATTCGTTGGCTTCAATTTTTGATGCAGCTGAATTTGAAAAACAAATTACGATGCACGCTGAAAAGGTTAAACACCTTTTTGGGATTAAGCCAACAGCTTTTTTTAATTCTGAACTTATTTATTCCGACGAAATTGGCGAAATAGTTTCCAAACTGGGATACAAGCTAATGCTTATTGAGGAAGCCAAAAGCGTTTTGGGTTGGAAAAGTCCTAATTATGTGTATAAACATGCCTATTTACCTAAGTTGAAATTATTGGTGCGTAATTGGAAATTAAGTGATGATGTGTCACTGCGTTTTATAACGAATGAGCTTACTGCCGAAAAGTTTATTAGTTGGATAGAAGCTTTACCCGAAAAGGAAGAAATTGTAAATTTAGCTTTTGGATATGAAAGTTTTGGTATAGTGAATAATGCAGGTTCAGGTATTTTTGATTTCTTAAAAGCTTTGCCTTATCATGCAATGGAACGGCAAATAGCTTTCGTACTTCCTTCTGATTATGTAAAAAAAGTGGATGCGGTAGATGTGATTTCTACACCATTTCCTATTAGTTGGGTTGGGAATGATAAAGATTTAACGAGTTGGACTGGTAACGACCTGCAACAAGAGGCGCTTAACAAATTATATGCAGTGAGTGAACGTGTGCATTTGTGTAATGATAAACCACTTCAACGAGATTGGCTGTTATTGCAATCATCTAATCATTTTCGATATATGAGCCATCGCGATGCATGGGGATCTCCTTACGAATCGGCGTATGATGCCTTTATGAATTACACAAATGTGTTGGCTGATTTTCTTGAAAGAGTGGATGCACAGTATCCTACTACTATTGAAAATGAAGAGCTTAGTGAATTGTTGAAAACTATCAATAGTCAAGAAAAAGAGATAGCAGCACTCGAAGAAGAAGTGAAAAAATTACGATCTCGAAAGAAAACTGAAACAAAATAAAAAAAATCTGACTCTTCTAAAGAGTCAGATTTTTTTTTACCAAATTAAGGCTACTTTAAAAGTCATATTACCTGGAGGATCTTTTTCGAAATCTGAATCGGTTACGTAAATGGTTATGGTCTTTAAACCATATTCGTAATCTATTGTTCTAGTCCATCGCACTCCTTCGGAATCCTGATTGTGCATTACTACAGGCAGTGGTTGTGTTGCATCATCAAAAGTTTGATAAACAGATACTACTGCATTATCATACACCCATGCATTAATCTCGGGCATAGTAAAGCTTACATAATAATAGGATTCAAGCTGATCTTTAAATTTCCAATCACTAGCTTTTGCCGATAAATTTATCAGCGTAATGTCCGATTCATACGTATCGTCATCGGTACACGAAAGTGCTATTATTGGGATTAATAGTAAATAAAATAGTTTTTTCATATTCGTATTTTTTTTAGTGTGAATATTGATGTTTAATAATTAACCTAAATGATTCAATTTCTATGCCTAAAATTGCAAATATTATTTTTAGTTGAATATTATTTGTAATCAATAGTAAATCAATGGTATAGCTGTGATTGTTTTGGGTGTGAAATATATTTCAAAGTGATTTTATATGTTAAATATTCCATTGTGTTTAAACTTGCCGTCTTTTACTTGGTCAATACAGTACAAACAACAAATAAGTTTTTACAAATTAAAAATCAATCGTTATGAAAAGCAAATTATTAATTTTAGCAATTTTTTTTGCAGCAGGTTCAGCGCTTGCAGTTGCACAACAACATGAAAAAAATAGACCTGGCAATCAAGATCAGAAACGTTTAACTCCTGAACAACGAGTAGAACGTATGGCTCAAGAACTTAGTTTAACGGATGCAGAAAAGGCAAAAGTACTAGAATTGTTTAAGAAAGACGAAGCGAAAGTAGCTGCTTTGCGTGATGAAATTAAAACGCAACAAGCTAATGGTCAGAAGGATAAAGCTGAAACTGCAACTAGTGCACAGGAAATGCGTAGGGCTCATGATAATGAACTCGAAAAAATTATTGGTAAAGAAAAATTCCTGAAAATGCAGACTTTGAGAAATCAGAATATGCAGAAAATGAAGAATAATGCAGATAAAAAAGGACATAAAGGACAAGTTAATGCAAAGCATAAAGGTCAAGTTAATGGAAAACTAGCAGCTCAAATGCACACAAATATTACTCCCGAAATTAAGGCGAATCACATGAAAGCAAAGCTTAATTTAACTGATGAGCAGACATCAGCATTAGTCGAGGTTTTTAAAGCGCAGGATTTGAAAAATACGGAAATTAGAAAACAGAAAATGAACGAAATGATGGCTGCTAATGATGCTGAAATCGAAAAGATTATCGGTAAAGAAAAAATGGTGCAATTTAAAGAAACCCGTGGTGCTCAAATTGATAAAATGAAGAATAATCGCAAAGCGAAAAAATAATTCTGTAAAAACAAAAAAAAGCCGTTGATAAGATTAATTTATCAACGGCTTTTTAGTAGCTAATCCTTCAATTAGTACTTGTAATAAAACTGTTTAATGTAATTCACAGCTTGTGAGTAAATTGGTTTTGTAAACTCAGTAAACAAAATTTGTTGGGAAGGAGCCATTGTTGGCTGAAGCTCGCATAATCGTTTTTGTTGTGATGTAAGAGCACGCTCGTCGCCATTAAATTTTGCCCATGCTGTATACCAAACATATTCGCCACTAAAATTACGTTGTTCAATAATTCTGTTTTGTTGATCAATGATTTTTACACTCAATATGCCACCCGATTTTATCTCGCGTCTAAATGTGGTTAATTTTGCCGTAACCGTATTATAAACATCTACTTTTTTTCCATCTACGGTAGCATACCCCACGTGAACGCTATCTTTTTTTAATTCAACAGTTTGCTGGCTGTCAAATACATTTCCAATCGAAAAATCTTCGAAGTTTAACACAAGGTATTGATGCGGTTTTTCGCTAAAATTAGCAGCGTAATTATCGTAATTATAAAACTGAACCATTCGCTGTTCAAGTGACTTAGTAATTTCGGCAACCAGATTTGAGCTGAAAAAATCAGCAGAATACTGGTAGCGCATTCCTGTTTGCGGTTTTTCAACCACAACACGCATGGTGCCTTGATAACGAGCCTCTTCAATTAACTTGAGAACATTACTATATCCGTAAACATACTCATTTGTTCGCAAAAATTGTTTGTAAGCTACTCGAGCACTCTGTAGCGTACCTGTTTCTAAGCTTTTTAAGCCCATTTCGTAGGTTTGACCTGCAGCTGTGTTTTTAGCATCAGCAAGCTCAGTGATAAATTCCTCGGGTTGCTTAATAATTTCAAGCGCAGCCGGACTACTGTAAATTGTTTTTGCTAAATGATTTAATTGCTCATACTGTTCCACAATTAGTTCGAAGTTGCCTGGTTGGTTACTCAGTTTTGCGTTGTTAATTTCGCGTTTTGCTGTTTGTAATGCCATCGGGTATGTTCTCGAAAGTACAAACGTTGCTTTTTCGTTTGTTGGCGATGATTTTAATTTGTCAACAGCATCAATAGTTGCTTTGTAATAATCACCTTTTTTGTATGCTTTATAGCCC
>JAGNPC010000214.1 GCA_017989795.1 Paludibacter sp.
TTTGGTGGCTATATTACCATCCATCGTTATGTCTTTGAGCGAAGTAAGGTATGACGCTGGCACAAGCGAAAACAATTGCTTGATGGTATACGATTTGGTATCAAAAAGTAAATTCATAGCCACATCGCTGTTGGCAGCAAAAGTTTGTACGGTGCCTTGTAGGTTTATGGGCAGCTTGTTTACACTTGCTTTAGTGGATTTGAGGGTAAGCAGTTGACTTTTCATATCGTAGGTCAATGGCACATTCAATACTACATTCAGCTTATTCGCAAAGGCAATGGTGTCCATCGTAAAGCTTAACTCGGGAGTTTGAGCATCCAAGGTAGCTGTAATCAAATCTTTTTTAAGTTCAAAAATAAAATCAGCATTCAACGCTTTAATAGCAGAGCTGAGTTTCGACTTGTCATCGCGGTAGCTTACATTGGCGTTTTTTACCGATACTTTGTTGAGCGCTATTAAGTTAAATGGGTTGACAAATGCTGCGGTGTCTTTGGTTGTAGTGTCAGTCACAAAAACATCGTAGTTGGTGTGTCCGTTGGCATCGCTATAAACGGATGCTTTCGTATCAGCAAGTAAAATATGTTTAATGATAATCTGATTGCTGTCTAAATATGCATTTATGTCAATAGTGGCTATGGCCGATTTTGCTGCAAGCAAAGTGTCGGAAGGAGCTCCAGTAGTAGGGTTGATAAGTGTAAAACCATTGAGTTTGAGTCCAAACTCAGGAAAAGTACTAAAGAAAGTAAGTTCCACCTCGTCTATTTGAGTGTTGCAAGTGATGAAGTTTTTGGTCTGATCGCGTACAATAGGAGTCAATCTATCAGGCGTAAACACCACCCATACAAGGGTAGAGGCCACTATAACTATCAACATTAATACTGATAAGATGCTTATCAATAATATTTTAAATACTTTTTTCATGTGGTTCTGATAATCGTATAGGTAAGTTATTTTACTTTGGCAAAGGAGTAGCTTTTGCTACTGTCTTTGTACTTGAGCGAAGTGGCTGTGAGCTCGGTAACGGTATAGACTTTTGGTATTTTACCGCCACCAATTTCCATTACATGTATTTGTGTTAAGTCCGATTTGTCGAGCGTCCAAGAAAAAGCTTGTCCTTCCTCTTCTTGCACATCGTCGGCTGTATTCCAGGTTACACCTGTTCCCATTGCATCGTAGCGGTAATATTCGGTTACGGGTGCTATTGTCGATTTCCAAGTGCCAAGAAGCAATACTTCATCAAACTCAGGCTCGGGACTACAAGCCGTAAATGCCCATGCGCTAAGCACAATAAGCATCAGGTGGAACGAAACTTTTTTCATGTGTATTATCTAATTAAATCTGCCCCCTAACCCCCTAAAGGGGGAATAGAAGAAAGAATTGGTGTTATCTATAATAAATAAAAATCCTTTTGTTTGCACAATTATCATGCAATATTACAACGCACTTTACTCAAAAATTGTTGCATACGCTCGGTATCTTTCTGTTCAATAATGTCAACCAGGACCTTGAGTTCGGCGCGTATATTCTCCACCTGACTTTGTGTGTAGGGGTTGAATAAAATTTCGGACAACAAATAATCGTCTTCGCCTAGCAGGCCTTTGGCAATATCCATGTGGCGCTTAAATGTTGTTCCGGGCGCTTCTTGTGGCTTCATTACCGAGGCAAAAACCAAGGTCGATGCAAACGGAATTGACAGCGAATAGGCAATCGTTTGGTCGTGTTCATCAAACGTATATTCGAAAATTTTGAGACGCAGCGAACCATAAACCTCTTTGAAAAATGCCTTTCCCTCGTCGTCCGACTCCGAAATGATAATGGAGCTTTGCGAGCTTAGATTATCGAGCGTAGCAAAAGTGGGGCCAAACATGGGATGGGTCGATACAAAACGCATGCCAGTGCTGAGGTAATAATCCTGCAATCCCGTTTTTACCGACGCAATATCCGACAAAATACAGTTTTCGGGCAAATAAGGCAATGCCTTTTGAAACGCTTCGATGGTATATTTCAGGGTTACACAATTAATAATGAGCTCGGGCTCAAAGGCGCGAATCTCTTCGTACTCAGTCATACGAAGGGTATTAAACACAAAGCGTAGGCGACGCGGATCGGTATCGAAAAGTGCTACTTCGTGCTGAATGCAAAGCACATCGGTTAAAAATGTGCCCATTTTGCCGGCACCAAGTATAAGAATTTTCATTTGTATAAAAAAGTCTGATTTATTATTGCCTACAAAAATACATTAAAAAAAAGACATAGGGAAATGGAGAGGTTGGTGGACTTGCAAGTTATGCAATTGAGTAATTAATTTTGCATTATAGGTCAAATGATTAGAATTATTTTAGCATTAATATTGTTCTATTGTGATTATTTTTTAACTTTGGGTTATTTTAAAAAAAGGAAGAGGCGAAGGAGCCAGAATAATCAAGGTCACAAAATAATCTCTTTCAGGGTTTTGGGAAAAGGATGAAGATGGGGGAACAAGGTTGTAGGCTATGACTGTGTAGAACGCCCATGCAAGAAATGAAACAAATGCATGAGCGAGATAGGCTATATGTATAAATATACTAATAGAAGCAAGAGCTTTGTAGGGTATAGGGTCAGTATAGGATCAGTATAGGATGAGTATAGGATGAGTATAGAAAAGGAGCAAACAGTATGGGTAGAGTAAGCATATTTATACGAAGTAATTTCATAATTATACACCATTATTAATAACTATTGAAATATAAATTAAGAAACAAGATTATGGCTAGATCGACAAACAATTTGATTACACTTGGCTTGCATGGATTAATTGGTGATATGCTTGTATTCCGTACGCGCAATGGGAAAACCTTTGTTTCGGCAAAACCCAAAGAACGTACCGGTGAGCTATCGGAAGCACAACAAGCGCACAATAGTAAGTTTCAACAAGCAACACTTTACGCCAAAGCAATCACAGCCGACCCTTTTATGAAGGAAGCATATAGAGAGGCTTCGAAAAGTGGTGCGCCGGCTTATAATGTGGCAGTAGCCGACTTTTTTCATGCACCTGATATTCATTCGGTAGATTTAAGTAATTACTCGGGTAAAATTGATGATACCATAGCAATAATCGTTAGTGATGATTTTAGGGTAAAAGAAGTCACAGTTAGAATAATAAATGCTGATGGTACAGTGGTGGAACAAGGTAGTGCTGACTTAGTGAGTACTGACAAATGGCTGTATAGAGCCAAGGCCGAAAACATAAGCCTTGATGGGGATAAAATTGAAATTAAGGCTTCGGATTTACCTGGAAATATCAGTGTAAAAGAAGAAAGTATGTAGATGGGCAAAGTGTTAAACAAAAAGTGCCACAGCTCATAAACTGGCAGCAACAATTTGGAATATGGTAGTAAAAGGAGTATCTTACGTAAATCCCGAAGGATATTTATTTAGAGACCAGAAAAAGAAACTTGGATTACTAAAATCAATTCAGAAACAAATTACTAAATTTTAACTCGAAAGTACCAACTTTCAATTTGCTAATAAATTGATTTTCAATAATGGTAATTGATTGTTAGTCGGAAGCCGAGAAAAGAAAAATGAGAAATCAAACTTTGCCAATTCTTTATTATTTCGAAAAAATCTAATCAAAATAAACAGATTTGTTTACTTTCTTGTATCTTTGGTAAAAATTAATTGAATAATGATATCAAACATTGACATAATCAAAGGTATTCATCCCGGTATTATACTTGAAAGAGAATTAAAAAACAGGAAACTGCCAAAAAGAATTTTTGCTCAGTCAATAAATGAATTTCCTCAAACTATTACTACTATTACAAAAGGGAAACGACGTATGAATCCTGCTTTATCATTGAAAATTGAGCAGGTATTGGGCTTAGAAGAAGGCTATTTTATGGTATTACAAGCATATTGCGACATCGCACAGGAGAAAAAAAAGCTATCAGAAAATTATCATCCCAATTTATCTAAAATTCGTTCTGTAATTTTTTGGGACACAGATATAGAGCTAATTGATTGGGAAAAGAATAAAACAGCTGTTATTTATAGAGTTTTTGAACGAGGTAACGAAGAAGAAATTCAAGAAATAATTCGTTTCTATGGAAAAGAAAAAGTATTGAAAATACTTTGCGAGAAGGCTATTATAAGTAAGATAGAATCAGAAAATATTAACAAACACCTACGTCAAAATGGCTAAATCTTTGTATTACAATACAGTAAGCGTGTTGTTGCTTTCGACGCTTCAAGACTTGATGAAATCTTCAGTATTCGATGATTTTAGATTAGTTGGTGGAACTTCGTTAAGCTTGCAGCTCGGACATCGCCAATCTATTGACATAGACTTATTTACAGACAGTATGTATGATTCTGTTGATTTTAAAGCAATTGACGATTATTTGCGAAAAAACTATGCTTATGTTGACACATTTAAATCGGACGTTATAGGAATGGGCAAATCATACTACATAGGAAATTCAAAAAATGAGTGCATA
>JAGNPC010000020.1 GCA_017989795.1 Paludibacter sp.
AAATATTATTTCCCTCCCTACAGTCGGAAGGACAAACCCCTAACCACCAATAAAAACCACTGTCATATTGAGCGCAGCGAATGAACTAAAAAAAGCTGATATAAAAATGCATATCACAAAAAAAAACTTTTTATCAGACAACCAAGGTATTTTTATTTATTTTTTTTGCAAATTATTCTTGCAAAATCAACAAAAAAAACTAAATTTGTGCATTCCAATAAACTCTTTTCCGCAACAGACTAGCGAGTCTATAGCTTCTCTTTCGATTAGCGAAATTTCAAATGCTAATCTCCCAAAATCACACGTATATTTATTAACCAAAAAAATAATATCGAAATGAGTTTTAAAATTGTAGTTCTTGCCAAACAAGTGCCCGACACACGCAATGTAGGAAAGGATGCCATGAAAGCCGACGGAACAGTAAACCGCGCCGCGCTTCCTGCCATTTACAACCCCGAAGATTTGAATGCGTTGGAACAAGCACTTCGTTTAAAATCACGCATTGCAGGCGCAACCGTACAGGTACTCACCATGGGACCAGCACGAGCAGCCGAAATTATTCGCGAAAGCATGTACCGCGGCGCCGACAGTGGCGTTTTGCTCAGCGGTCGCGAGTTTGCCGGCTCCGACACCCTTGCAACTTCCTACGCATTGGCCTGTGCCATTCGTAAAATGGGTAAAGTGGATGTTATTATTTGTGGCCGTCAGGCTATTGATGGCGACACCGCACAAGTGGGACCACAGGTAGCCGAAAAACTAGGCCTACCGCAAATTACATACGCCGAAGAAATTATAGACTGCACAACCACTAAAATCACAGTAAAACGCCGATTGGAGCGCGGCATCGAAATTGTAAAAGGTTCATTACCTATGGTAATTACCGTCAACAGCTCAGCTCCCGAATGTCGTCCGCGACATGCCAAACTCACCCTCAAGTATAAACGCGCTGCAACCCTCTCCGAAAAACAAGATGCAGGCGCCGACTACACCGACATTTACAATACACATCCCTACTTAAATATACCCGAATGGGGCGTAAGCGATATCGATCACGACATACAGTGGCTTGGTCTTGCTGGCTCACCAACCAAAGTGAAGCAAATTGAAAACGTGGTGTTTACAGCAAAAGAAAGCAAACGACTCACCGCTACCGATGCTGAAATGGAAGACCTAATGAAAGAGCTAATAGCGAATCATACTATTGGGTAAATGCCCCCTAAATCCCCCTTGAGGGGACTTGTAGAATGTATCACATAATTATAACTAACTGAACGCACCTCCGCGTTTTCCCCCTGAGGGGGAATTAAAGGGGGCTTTTATATATGAATAACCTTTTTGTATATCTCGAAATAGAAGACGGCATTGTAGGCGATGTTAGTCTGGAACTGCTCACCAAGGGCCGCACCCTTGCCGACCAGTTAAAATGCAAGCTCGAGGCAGTAGCAGCAGGCTACCAACTCGACAAAATTGGCGAGCAAGTTTTTCAGTATGGCGTGGATACGCTTTATTTGGCCGACGACAAACGCCTTGCTCCTTATACCACACTTCCGCATACGTCCTTATTAGTAAATCTTTTTAAAGAAGAAAAACCGCAAATAGCCTTTATGGGAGCCACTTCTATTGGGCGCGATTTAGGACCGCGCGTATCATCAGCTTTGTTCAGTGGGCTTACTGCCGATTGTACCTCGCTCGAAATTGGAACGTACGAAGATAAAAAGCAAGGCAAAATTTACGACAATCTACTGTATCAAATTCGACCTGCTTTTGGAGGAAATATTGTAGCCACCATTGTAAACCCCGATTGCCGTCCACAAATGGCCACCGTACGCGAGGGTGTAATGAAAAAAGAAATTCGAAGCACGAAACTTGTTGGCAAAACAGTGAAGTTGGATCTAGCTAAATACATTCCCGATACCGATTACGTGGTTGAAGTCATAGAACGCCACATGGAAAAATCGAAACTAAACATCAAAGGTTCGCCTATCATCGTATCAGGTGGATATGGAGTGGGTAGTGCCGAAAACTTCAAATTACTTTACAGCTTGGCCGAAACACTGGGTGCCGAAGTAGGCGCATCACGTGCAGCTGTGGATGCGGGTTTTGCTGAGCATGAACGCCAAATTGGACAAACAGGTATTACCGTACGCCCAAAACTGTATATTGCCTGTGGTATATCAGGACAAATACAACACATTGCTGGCATGCAAGAAAGTGCTATGATCATTGCCATTAACAACGATCCTAAAGCGCCCATAAATGCCATTGCCGACTATGTGATTACAGGAAGCATTGAAGAAGTGATACCAAAAATGATTAAATACTATAAGAAAAACTCGAAGTAAGATGAATTTTTTCAACGATAATCCAGCCATAAAATTTCAGCTATCGCATCCTTTGATGCCGAAAATTGTTGCCCTCAAGGAGCGTAACTTTGCTGATAAAGATAATTTTGATTATGCACCTCTCGATTTCGAAGACGCCATTGATAGCTACGATAAAGTATTAGAAATAATTGGCGGTATTTGCGCCGATATTATTGCCCCCAATGCCGAAAGTGTTGACCACGACGGCCCCGAGGTAATAAACAGTCGCGTAAAATATGCCCGTGGAACGCAAGAAAATCACGAAGCACTGACCCAAGCCGGTGTCTACGGCATTACTTTGCCACGCCAATATGGTGGTCTAAATTTCCCAATGACAGCCTACGTTATGTCAGGAGAAATGGTATCGCGGGCTGATGCTGGCTTTGCTAACATTTGGGGATTGCAGGATTGTGCCGAAACAATTTCGGAGTTTGCTACCGACGAAATCAAAGCACAATTTCTACCTCGCGTATGCGAAGGTGCCACCTGCTCCATGGACTTAACAGAGCCTGACGCTGGCTCGGATTTGCAAGCGGTACAACTAAAAGCCACTCTTAATGAGGCCGATGGCATTTGGTATCTGAATGGCGTAAAACGCTTTATCACCAACGGTGATGCTCAAATTAAACTCGTGTTAGCACGTTCCGAAGATGGCACAAACGACGGCCGAGGCTTGTCGTATTTTGTGGCCGATAATAAACACGATCATACCATTCTCGTGCGCCGTATCGAAAACAAACTAGGCATCAAAGGTTCACCAACCTGCGAACTCGTGTTCAACAACACACCCGCACAACTTGTAGGTACACGCCGCATGGGCTTAATCAAATACGTAATGTCGCTTATGAACGGTGCTCGACTCGGTATCGGTGCGCAATCTACCGGATTGTCGGCCGCTGCCTACACCGAAGCGCTCAACTACGCTCGCGACCGTCGCCAGTTTGGTAAAGCCATTATCGAATTTCCTGCCGTTTACGAAATGCTTTCTATCATCAAAGCTAAACTCGATGCATCGCGCGCATTACTATACGAAACAACACGCTTTGTAGATATATATAAGGCCTACGAAGGCATTGAGACGGAACGAAAACTGACTCCCGAAGAAAAAGCCGACTACAAAGAATACCTCAAACTGGCCGATGCGCTGACTCCTATGCTCAAAATGTTTTCGAGCGAGTATGCCAATCAAAACGCCTACGACTCTATCCAGATCCACGGTGGTTCTGGCTTTATGAAAGACTATGCTTGCGAACGCCATTTCCGCGATGCACGCATTATGACCATCTACGAAGGCACATCGCAACTACAAGTAGTAGCTGCCATACGCCACGTAACCACTGGTAACTACCTTAAGATGATCAAAGAATACGATGCACAGCACATAAAACCCGAGTTCACCTCATTTCGTAAACGCCTGCAGATAATGACTAACCTTTTTGCTAACTCCATCACCCGTGTTAACGACACTAAAAATCAAGAATACCTTGATTTCCAAAGTCGCCGACTCGTTGAAATTGGCGGACACATAATCATGAGTTACTTGTTGTTAATAGATGCATCTCGAGACACCGAAGATCAATTCCGACGTTCAGCAGAAGTATATCTTAACTTTGCAGAAGTAGAAGTTCGCCGCCACGCCGCCTTTATCAAAACATTTGATGTGGAGCATGTAGATGTATATAAGGTGCAGTAATTTTTAAGCAAAAAAAAACGGATAATAAACCTAGGTCAATTATCCAGAGCAGCTTATGACCTATTTTAGATTCAAAGCCGGCCAATTGGTCGGCTTTTTTTATGGTCTGATAAAAAAAGATGACATTTTGTTGACAAAAATACAAACAAAAAATCCTAACTGATTGATTATCAGTTAGGATTTTTCTCTTTCCGTACCCAGAGCCGGGATCGAACCGGCATGGAAGTGAATCCACTGGTGTTTGAGACCAGCGCGTCTACCAATTCCGCCATCTGGGCATTAGCGAGTACAAAAGTACTAAAATTATTTGAACCTGCAACAACACAAGGCAGATAAATAAGCATCAGCTATAAATTAAATATGCAGCATTCTGATTTTCAGAACACTGCATATTCAAAATTATTTATCGATAATTTAATTATTTTCAGAAACCGAATCAACATCGTTAATCAAAGCAGATTCTGAACCCGTTTGAGTAATTTTCTTTACCACAAAGTCATTGCGTTTTCCTGCAAATATATCGTAACAATTAAACCAACATTCGAGTGTACCATTTAAAAGGCGCATACGATTAGATGCTTTTAATCCAATTTTATCAATACATTCGATGTGCGAACTGATAAGCCAGCATTGCGAGCCTTGAAATTTATGTTTAAATACGGTACCGATAGTACTGTACAATCCAAAGATATCGTCGGAAGTAATACGTTCGCCATAAGGTGGATTGGTTACTAGTAAACAACCTTCTGATGGTGCCACAACATCTTTAACAGCCTTCGTTTCAACGCTAATATATTTAGTGAGGCCGGCACTTTTAATATTCTGTTCGCTAATGCCTATTGCTCTATTTGAGATGTCGGATCCGTAAATTTTAAAGTTAAACTCACGCTCATTGGTATCATCTTGATAAATCTCGTCGAAAAGATCTTGGTCGAAGTCGAGCCATTTTTCAAAACCAAACGACGAACGGTATAAGCCCGGTGGAATATTTAAAGCAATAAGAGCTGCTTCGATCAACAAAGTTCCTGAGCCACACATAGGGTCGATAAAATCGCTCTGCCCATTCCAGCCAGTCATCAATATCATCCCTGCGGCCAATGCTTCATTCAGTGGAGCCTCATTTTGCGAAATACGATAACCACGTTTATGAAGCGAATCGCCTGAACTATCGAGCAATACAGTACATTGCGTGCCTGCAATATGAATGTGAATGGTGAGGTTTGGATTGTCAAGTTTTACCGATGGGCGGTCGCCTGTTTTTTCGCGAAACCAATCCACAATGGCATCTTTCACACGATATGAAACAAATTTCGAATGCTTAAACTCTTCAGAGTAAACCGTAGTTTCGATAGCAAAACTTGTTTTAAGCGACATAAAGTCGAGCCAGTTAATTTGCTTAATTAAATCGTATACTTCATCCGCATTATTTGCCTTAAAAGCAGTGATTGTTTTCAGCACGCGCGAAGCCGTACGCAAATGCATGTTCGCTTTATACATCAAAGCCTTATCGCCAGTAAATGTAACAGCGCGACGTTGTATTTCTACATTATTTGCTCCTAAATTCACTAATTCAGTAGCTAAAACCTCTTCTAAGCCCATAAAGGTCTTAGCTACCATTTCAAATTCCATATTCTCAATTACCATTTTGTCATTTACTATTTTGTCATTTACCATTTACCATTTCTTATATTTCTACATCATCACATCATCATTTCCTCTGCACCAATTTAGTACCAGCAGGCACATCGGCATCAACCCAAAGATTACCGCCAATTATAGATCCATCGCCCACAAAAACAGTCCCTAAAATGGTAGAATTTGAGTATATCACTACATCATTGCCAATGCGAGGATGGCGTTGAATACCTTTTATTGGATTTCCATCGGCATCGAGCGGGAAGCTTTTTGCACCCAGCGTTACGCCTTGATACATTTTCACATTATTACCAATAATAGCTGTTTCGCCAATAACCACACCAGTTCCGTGATCGATGGTAAAATACTCACCAATACTAGCTCCGGGATGAATATCGATACCAGTTTCGGAATGTGCTATTTCGGTAATAATACGTGGAATAAGCGGAACGTCCAATAACAATAAAGCATTGGCAATTCGATAATTAGTTACAGCTTTTAAGCCGGGATAACAAAATATTATCTCACCAAAACTTTTAGCTGCTGGATCTCCATTAAAAGCAGCTACCACATCGGTATGTAATTTACGACGAATATCTGGAAGTTGCTCTATAAAAGCAATTGCTTTTTCTTTAGATGCCTTTTCGATTTCAGGACAAGGAAGTTCATCGGCCGATTTATCGAACGACAATCCAGCCTTGATTTGCGAATGAAGCAGCGACTGCAACTTATCAACATTAACACCTATATAATAAAGCATAGTGCGCGAATTAACAGCCGCATGGCCGTAATAACCTGGGAAAAGAATAGACCTAATTAGTTGAACTGTTTCATTTAAGACATCAACCGAAGGCATTGGAATTAGATCGTTGTGCTGATGACAAACATCTTTAAATCCATCTAAATCTGACAATTTTTTTATTGTCTCGAGTAATTTTTTATTCATTCTTAAATAAGCTTTTTATCACTAAAACAATTTATTTAAATAATAAATCGTGTATTGATTTCATTTATCGCACTTACAGCTCTATTTTCACCTTCACCTTTTATAATTGCATACGCGATTCCTGTTTTCTCGATTTCACGTTTGTACCATTGAAAAAAATACATTCGTTCATCGCCACCATGTTCACGCACCGGATCGTACACCCAAGGTAAATCAGGATAGCAGAGCAAATAAAAATCATAATAACCCGAACTGATGTTATGTTCAACAAATTCAGGCACCTGTTGGTAGCAATGTTCCAACCATACTTTGGTTATTATAAGCTCTGTATCGAAAAAAACAATTGGTTGATTACAAGCACTATTTAAATAAACAGCCTGCTCCTCAATTTGTTTTCGAGCAATTTGACAAACATCATCCCAATTATACTCTCTATCGAGCTGTTCCACATAACTGCGGGCATATTCTGGCACAAAAACACCGCCATAATGGGCTGCCAATGCTTTTGACAATTCCGATTTTCCAGTGGATTCGGGACCTACAATAGCTATTTTCAGCATAAAGTTCTGTGCTTGTTTGTGTATGTGGATTGACTTTGATCTAACATTTTTATGTACCTTTGGCGCATAATACCTGATAATATGCGCAAATTTACGACAATTATTCTGCTTTTCGGCATTTTTTATAGCCTATTGAGTAAAATACAGGCTCAAAATGCCGACTTTAAACTACTTAAGAGTATTAATTCGGCAAATAAGACAGTGAGTGCATCGAAGTTTATATCAAAAACTACCATCGCCACTTCGCTACTTGTACCCACCACATTGGCTACAACCGCTCTAATAACGCACAATGATGAGATGCTCAAAAATGCGCTCTATATAGGAGCTACCTTTGGCGCAACAACCATTTTCACCTACTCGCTGAAGTACGCCGCAAATCGCCAACGTCCTTATGAGACCTACCCCGATGATATCATTGCCTACAACATCGAGAATTCGGCCTCATTCCCATCAGGTCATACATCAATTGCCTTTGCCACGGCCACCTCTTTAAGCTTGAGCTATCCGAAGTGGTATATAATTGCACCATCGTACGCGTGGGCTTGCACCGTGGGCTATTCGCGCATGAATTTGGGCGTACATTACCCTTCGGACGTGCTGGCTGGAGCATTACTGGGTGCTGGAAGCGCCTGGCTCACTTACGAAGCAAACAAATGGTTTTGGAAAAAACAAGAGAATAAAAAACTACTCACTTTGCAAACTTATCTATAAATGCAAAGCTTCGCATTTTCATAAAAAATACCCATAAATCGGTATTGCATAACTCCACAATTATCATGATATTTGTAAATTATAAATAAAATAAAATGAAGCATAAATTCACCACGCGCTCACGCATGTTCGACATCATTAGTGATGATGCTACCCTCCTATCGTCGGTAAGTAGATTTGGGATTTCGCTCGGCTTGGGCGACATGACGGTTCAAGATGCCTGTAAAGTTAATGACATAGACTGCGATACGTTTTTATCTGTACTAAATTTTTTAACCGAAGGCAATGTTGAATTACAAGATGAATACAATGATGTAAAGCTTGAAACTGTTATTGGGTTTTTAAAAAATGCACATTCGTATTTTATAAGTTATAAATTACCCTTAATTCGTGAAAAACTTAACGAAGCTGTACTTGGCGATAAACTAACAGAATCGTATAAAATTGTGCTTTTAAACTTTTTTGATGAATATGTGGATGAAGTAAAAAAACACATGGAATACGAGGATAAAACCGTATTTCCTTATGTACTCAACCTTTTAGAGGGCAAACTTACTGCTGAATATAAAATAGTAGATTTTGAAGACCATCATACCGATGTAGATTCAAAAATTGCGGAGTTAAAGAATATCCTTATCAAATATCACCCATCCAATTCGATAAATTTCAAATTAAATGATGTATTATTCGATTTACTTGGCTGCGAGCGCGACCTAGCGATGCACAACATGGTAGAAGATCATTTTTTTGTGCCAGTGGTGGAACTTATTGAGCGTAATCTAAGCAAAACAACAACCTAATGTCTGACTCAATAACAAAATCCGACTCAATAATAAAAATTGCTATTGCCGATCCATCTGCCATCATTCGCAGTGGCTTATCAGCATTGCTCAAACGAATTCAGGGCTATCACGTGCATACGTTCGAAATAAATTCAATCGAATTTCTGGCCAGCAATATACGCACCCATAAGCCCGACTTGATCATTATCAACCCAACCTACTGGGGATTTATTGATTTGGATAAAATTAAATCCGAAAATGCAACATGGCAAATACACTTTTTTGCTATGCTAACAGGATTAACCGACGACAAAATCACCAGTCAGTACAGCAAAACATTAAGCATCTATGATGACGCCGAAACAATTAAAACTAAATTAGATTCCGTTTTCTCCTTTTCAGAACCCGAAGACAACGACGAATCACAAGCTTTAAGTGTACGCGAAAAGGAAATTATTGTGGGTGTTGTGAAAGGATACACAAACAAAGAGATAGCTGCAAATCTTTTTCTTTCATCGCACACCGTAATTACTCATAGACGAAATATCGCTCGCAAACTTGAAATACACTCCACCGCCGGGCTTACCATTTATGCTATTGTAAACAAGCTTGTTGAGCTCAACGACATATCGCACAAATAATACATTCACTAGAAACAAAAATAAAAAGCCCTGTTCTACACGTAGAACAGGGCTTCACTTTTTTAGCTCAAATTAGTAGCTTATCTTTCGGCAACTAATATTTCTTCATTTCCGGCAACAGTCAAGTTTAATACAACCAAGTATTTTTTATATTGCTCTTCGCTTAGTAAATGTTTCATGTTTGCCAAGTTAAAGAAAAGCGCTTTTTCGGCTTCTACATCACAGCCCTTGTTTACTGCACTTTTAACTTTATCGTTGGTAAGTTCAAAAACATACTTTAATTGTCCTTGTTGTTCTACATCGGCATTTAAATAACGCACTAATGAGCGGAGTGTCGTTTCGTTGCTCAATTTACTGAATACTTTGTAATCATTCAATTCTAATGCAAATGCATTTCCAACTACAGCTAGCATAAATAATGCTGATAACACAATCTTTTTCATAACCTTTTTCTTTTTTTAAAATTTTAACCACAATCTTATTAACTATAAAGTTACTTCTTCTGCGGTAACTTTGTCTTTAAAAACTTTCGTTCCGTTTGACATTGCAAAAATACATGCTTTAAAACATATAAACTGCATATTTTGGAAAGAAAATAATAACTGATGTTGATATTTAACATTTTAAAAAATAAACATCAACACCTATCTACCTTATTTACATATAATTAAGCAAATAAAACGACATGTTACAAAAATGTTACAAAATACGTTTTTAATGGAATTGAAATCAATATTTCTATGTTATTAAACATATATTTAATCCATTTTCGTTCAAAACAAAAATTTACCGAGCATAAAAAGACTAAGAATTCAAAGGATAAAAGAGAAATAAAATAGAGCTCGCGACTTAAACGAGAACCAAAAATTGTAATAACATCAGTCATTCGTATCCACCTCAACACGTAAGCGATAGTTGGATTGCGGATTAATATCAGACGCACAAAAATACCCACTCTTAATACGCCCATCAATCACCGAAACAGGTTGTGTAGATAGGCGAGTTTTATGATCGTAGTAAAGTGCCTTTGCATCTGGATCAAAATCGACATAAAAATGCCCCATGGAGTTTTGACACACAAAATTATCGTAAAAACGACGAGCAAGAACACCCATGGTCATACGTAAATTAATTTCAACACTTGCATGGAGCTTTATTTTGCCCTCCTCGGCATACACAAACATATCCACACCAAGCACTCCTGTGTAGTGATGGGCAATTTGCTCCTTTAAAAAATCGGTCACTATACGTCGCACATGCAGTAAATGATGTTCAGCAATACCTCGTGCAATTAGTTCGGCTTGAATTTGTCTATTACTCATCAGAGTATTACTTCGGTAAATTCCGTTATCGGTTTCGAATAGCGAGTAGCCAACAAAGTCGACCTCCTTATGTTCGCAACTAAAAAGCATAGCAAAATCCTGCAATTTATCGCATACACGTTCGGCCATTACTGATCCTTGCTTAGCAATAACGTTTTTACACCACCCTATCTGACTAGCTTCAAGCGACTTACAAACCCAACTCAACCCTTTACCACTTCCTGAGAAGGGCGCTTTGAGCACTGCTGGCATGTTTTGCGATACAAAATCATTAACTTCTGCTATAGTTGTGAGCTCTAAAGCTGGTGAGGAAACAATATTGGCAAGTTGAGCATCCGCCTGCAGTCGCGCAGATAAAATAGCAGCTACACGTCGGTGCGAATGTTGCTTTATAAATTCTAAATACGAATCGGTAGGAAGTAACGACATATCAAGCCCTTTGCTATTCAGAGATTTTCGAATGGCTTTATCCCACCCCCATGGAATTACAGTTGAACCAGATGCCACCTCACAAGAAACACCAAGCGAGCAATTTTTTAAAGCTAAAAAAAAATTTTGCTGCCTCAACAACCACTCATTGGAAATATTCTCAGCAATTATAAAAGAATTAGGATCACAAAACCACAGCGGTATAACAGCCAAATCGGCAGCAAGCTTTTGAGCCAACAGGGGTGCATTGAAGTTTACATCCGAATTAGCTAGCGCTAAATCATGTTCTGGATTGAATATATAAACTGATACTGACATAGTACAAAGTTAGTTATATTTTTAAAATGCAAAACTTATTTACAATAACAAACCAATTATTAAAACTAAATATGTAATTTTGTACTAATAATAAAATTACTTTTGGAGTTATTTAAACTTATAAAAGAGGCAATTAGCTAAAAAACAAGACAATAGTTATTAATAGAAATAAGAAACACAAATTTATCCACATATAAAATACTAATTATGAAACAAGCTTCTTTAAGAATCTCACGCATCTCCTTATTTATAAGCATTTTAGCAATAGCAACATTTAGCTCATGCAAGAAGGATGACGATGGATTGTCTGATATAAAAACCCAATTGTCAGATTTAGAAAAACAACAAAAATGGTCAAAAGAGATTTATGACAACATGCGCGATATTTATTTATGGTCGACCGCCTTGCCTGCAACATTTACAGCCAGCAACTATCAAACATCTCAAGAGGCTTTGGACTACTTAAGCTCATTAAAAATTGATCCTGAAACAAATCAACCAATTGACAGATACAGTTTTTTAGATAAAATAGGCAGTTTGAGTGGCGAAATAGAACAAGGTATTTCGAGCGGCGATTACGGTTTTATGGTGCAAGCAAGTTTAAATTCGAACGATAAAGTAGCATTTTACGTAACATACGTTTATAAAAACTCACCAGCAGGCAAAGCAGGAGTTAACAGATCGTACGAGATTACAAAAATAAACGGTAGTACCAATGTAAATCCTGAAGTTGGCGCTGATGGATATTTAGTAACCACATCGACAGGATTTACAAACATGGTGAATGCTCTATTTAATTCAAACACAGCATCATTTACTTTTAAAAAACCATCAGGCAGCACAATAGATGTCTCTCTCTCTACTTCAAAAACATATAGTATAAACAGCATTCTGTTTGATTCAATCTACACCGTTGATACAAAAAAAGTGGGCTACATGGTATTCAATCAGTTTCTAGGAACACCTTCGCAAACCGAATTAACAAATCAGATAAACAAATTTAAAACAAATGGTATTAAAGATATTGTAATTGATTTACGTTACAATGGTGGCGGAGCAGTATCAACTTGCGACAGTCTTTGCAACTTGCTTGCACCGGCATCAGCAAGTGGAAAATTAATGTACAAATACACCTTCAATGCCCTACTAACCGATGCATATAAAAATGCGACGGACTTAGTATCCTATTTTAATATCAAAAACACAATAAATCTAAATAATTTATATTTCATTGTGAGCGACAATACAGCTTCGGCATCTGAATTATTAATAAACAACTTACGCCCTTATTATACCGATAAATTATTCTTAATAGGCAATACCACTTATGGTAAACCTTGTGGTTTCTGGGCAACACCAATAGGCTATACCGAAGATCAAAAAACCACTAAAGAAGGCTACGATTTGTACGCCGTATCGTTCGAAACGCGAAACGCAAACAACGAAGGAGATTACTACGCTGGTATGATCCCAGGATCCATGAAATACCCAGGGGTAATTGCCAATGATTATATTGATTTAGCATGGGGCGACACCAACGATGAATGTCTAATGCAGGCATTGAACCACATATCGACAGGAACATTTGTAGACAAAGCACAGAATATTAGACGTTTAAAGAAGTATGAGCTCAAAAACCAACTCAACACAAAATTCAGAGGGATGATTGATTTTAGAAGGAAGAGATAAACCTAACATTTAACAGAAAACATCCCAATTAGGCATAGAAACATATAAAAAACAGCAAAAATAATTTCGCAGATTAGGAAATTTTTCATACTTTTGTGCTACCAAAAATGAGCGGGATGTAGCTCAGCCCGGTTTAGAGTACTCGTCTGGGGGGCGAGTGGTCGCAAGTTCGAATCTTGTCATCCCGAC
>JAGNPC010000021.1 GCA_017989795.1 Paludibacter sp.
TTGAATACCTTTATATATATGGTTGCTATTTTGAGAAGAAAAACATATTGCTTGCTTGTTGGGTTGCTTGGTTTGTTGTTGTTTGGATGTCAGCCGAAGTCGAAGCAGCTCCCTGTTGTTGAAACACCCACAAAAGATACAGTATTAATAGATGCGAATTATACTTTCGAGCAAGCTATTGAGGGTTCTAAAGCGCCACAATCAATAATTGATCAGCTCACCTTAATTACAGTTCATTATTATTCGATGGATGGAAAGATACATCAGGGACAGTTGCTAGCCAATAAACTGATAGCAGAGGAACTTCGTGAAATTTTTAAGGAGATGCTTCAACTTAAGTTCCCGATAGCGAAAGTAATTCCTGCTGTAAAGTATAACTGGAACGACGAAGCTTCGATGAATGATAATAATTCCTATTGTTTCTGTTATCGAGATGTCAGTTATTCGAAACATGCACAGGGTATGGCTATCGATATCAACCCGTGGCAGAACCCAAACCGTTGGAAAGAGGCATATAATTACCGAAAAAATAAACCCGAAGGAGCTGTTTATGATCCACAGGCACCTGGAACATTACATGATAAACATCCTGTGGTTGCTCTTTTTAAATCAAAAGGTTATTTTTGGGGACGACACTTTAAACGAAATTTTGATGATCATCATTTTGAGAAAAAGAATTATTAATGATTCAAATATTGATTATTCGATTGATAAATAAACAATTAAATATAGTTTTTTTTGAAAAATCAATTACTAAATGATGATTTTAATCGTGAATTACAGATAAATGTTTCATTAAAAGTAATTTAATCCAAAAAAGTATTATATTTGCGCGCTGATTTAATAAGCAAAAAGTAATTTTGTAATCACTAAATTAAGGAGGAAACAAGCAATAGCTAAACAATTAATTATCAGGCCAAAACAGGGTAGGGAAAAAGAACTGCCAAATTGAATTAACGACAAGATTAAGGGCCTAAAGGAAGTACGTTTGGTAGGCGATAACGTCGAACAAGGCGTTTTTTCGTTTGAACAAGCTATGAAACTAGCCGATGAGCTAGAGTTGGATTTGGTAGAGATATCGCCAACGGCGGTACCACCAGTTTGTCGAATTACCGATTATTCGAAGTTTCTTTACAATCAGAAGAAAAAAGAAAAAGAGAAGAAAGCGAATTCAACAAAAGTTATTCTTAAAGAGATTCGTTTTGGGCCTCAAACCGATGATCACGATTATAACTTTAAGCTGAAACATGCTGTGGAGTTCCTAAAAGAAGGTTGTAAAGTGAAAGCTTATGTTTTCTTTAAAGGTAGATCAATTCTGTTTAAAGAACAAGGCGAAATGCTTTTAGCTCGTTTTGCTACCGATTTAGAGGATTATGCTAAAGTGGATCAGTTGCCACAGTTGGAAGGAAAACGTATGATTATTATGTTTTCGCCCAAGAAAAAGTAAATGGATATTTTATCAATTTAATATATATACAAATGCCAAAAATGAAAACTAACTCCGGTGCCAAAAAAAGGTTTACCCTTACCGGAACAGGAAAAATTAAAAGAAAACATGCTTTTAAACGTCACATTCTGACTAAAAAAACAACAAAACAAAAACGTAACTTAACTCATGGTGCTCTTGTTTGCAAGACCGACTTGACGAACGTTAAAGAAATGCTTTGCTTGAAATAGTCAGCGATACTACACTTTAAAAACATTTTTCTTAGTAAAAACAGAATGCATTTAGCTCTAAAGTTCGTAAGTAAAATACGACGCTAACATTCACAAATCATTTTTAATTATGCCAAGATCAGTAAATCACGTTGCTTCACGTAAAAGAAGAAAGAGAATTTTAAGCCTCACCAGAGGTTATTATGGTGGCCGTCGTAATGTATGGACAGTTGCTAAAAACACATGGGAAAAAGGTTTGCAATATGCTTACCGTGACCGTAAAACCAAAAAACGTAACTTCCGCGCATTGTGGATTCAACGTATCAACGCTGCTGCTCGCTTAGAGGGTATGTCGTATTCAAAACTAATGGGCGCTCTTCACAAAGCTGGTATCGAAATGAACCGCAAAGTATTGGCCGATTTAGCAATGAATCACCCAGAAGCTTTCAAAGCTATCGTGTTGAAAGCAAAAAACGCTTAATTCATTCAACTTCTAATGAATAATTATGATATTAAAAGTCGTTTACCGTTTGGTAAACGACTTTTTTTATGTTTCTACAAATTTACCTGCCAAAATGAGTACAACAATTTAATTTTACTGTTATTGCTAAAATTGTTTTGTTGTGAATAATCTCAATAAGTATTTTTTTATGCGAGATAATAGCGAATTCGATAAAAGAAAATATGATACAGAATTATGGAACGCTTTCAGAAATGGGAGTGAGAAGGCTTTTGCGACCATATATAAAGACAATATACAAGACTTATATCGATACGGTATAAAATTTTACCACAACGATGATTTGATTAAGGATAATGTCCAAGAACTTTTTATTAAACTATATAACAATAAAAGTAAGCTAAATCCGACCGACAATATCAGACTGTATCTTTTTAAATCGTTGAAGAATCGACTAATTGATAATTACTATCTCAAAAAGAATACGGTTTCGCTAAGTGATAATGACATTCCATTCGAAATTGCCAACCCCGATGAGATTGATACGGAAGACGATTGGACTACGATAGTTAAAAAGAAACGACTGAAGGAAAGCATGAAATCGTTGACTGCTCGGCAACGTGAAGTTATCTATTTACGATTCACCATGGAAGTGCCCATTGAACAAATCTGCGAACTGTTAGATTTAAACTATCAATCAGCTCGAAATCTGATCCATCGTTCCATCGAAAAGTTACGAAAAGAGCTTTTGCTTATTGCAATCATCACTATTTTAAATCTATAAATATCTGATAAACAACGAACAATCTGAATAATATTCTTTTTTTTATTGTTGAGCTTAAAATTACATCAGAATTTGAGTACATATTTTTTTTTAAACTGTTATTCTTATAAATTCGTAATATACTAATATGAATGAATATATTCAATACCTAGATTATAGCATTGAACAATGGGTTGAAGATGCTGATTTTATTAAATGGCTGAAAGAGCCAACTAATGAAAAATATGCTGTTTTTACACGATTGAGAAGATTAGAGCCTGCAGTAGCTGCCAATATGGAGGCGGCAGCACAAATTCTGTTTGATATCATTGTAGATGAGCCTGCTCTTTCTGATCAGGAAGTGACGAAAATATGGGATGAGATTCAGCTACATACAACCATGAAAAACAAATTGCAATTGAAACGATGGACGTGGGTAGTTTCAGCTGCAGCAAGTGTTTTAGTGCTGCTTAGCATCTCACTGTATTGGTACTCAGGACTAGTAAATACACCTAGCTTAATAGAGTATTCCAACAGCATTTCATTAGATACGATTCAGAAAATAACACTAAAGATTGGACAGAAACCTGCGATGATGCTTTCGAATAAAGCCGAAGTATCATTTAAAGCAAATAATTCAATTGTCATTCGTACTGCAAGTGGTGATGAGTTGTCGTTAAATAACATTGAACTATCAGAAAAAGAATTAGCATGGTTAGTGGTTCCGAGAGGGAGTAGAGCAAGTGTAGTTTTTGCTGATGGATCACGTGCTATTGTACGCCCCGGTACAAAGATTGTTTTCCCAACAGCTTTTGCTGATACAAAGCGTGAGATATTTGTTGAAGGTGAAGCCTTTTTAGAAGTATCGAAGAATAAATCAAAACCGTTTATGGTAAAAACAAATCAAATGGAGGTTGAAGTACTTGGAACTAGTTTTGATGTTCAAGCTTATCCAACTCAGAATATTCAATCAGTAGTGCTTGTAACAGGTTCGGTTAAGGTTCGAACCATCGAAAACAGAGCTACTCAAATATCACCAAACCAAAAATTTATTTACCGTAAGGAGTCGCATACCGAACTGGTAAAAGAAGTGGATGTTTACGATTATATAAGCTGGAAGGATGGAGTGTTAAGTTTCGAAAGTGAAAAACTAACAACTGTGTTGGCTAAGTTAAGTAGTTATTACCCTGTTGATTTCAAATACAACCCAGCAGCCATCGAACAAATTAACTTATCGGGTAAGCTTAATTTAAACGACAATATTGAAGATGTAATGCACGTACTATCTTCTGTAGCAAATATAAAACACGAAACAATAAATACTAATATTATTAAAATTGAAGTCAAACAATAAAATCACATCCATATGAAGACATAGAACGCAACAAAAAACCGGGAAATACTGGCATATTCCCCGGAGGTAAGACTTTGAAAAACAAGTTAATAGAGAGTTAAATTTTATTTATCAAAATCGTTGTAAAAATATGAAAAAAAATCCTTATCTCTCTTGTTTAAAGGAGGGAAACATAAGTCCGTTACGAATTTTTAGGTTTCTTGCAATTTTGTTATTTTTTATCAATACAAACGCTGCTTTTGCAGCTAAACAAACAGCACAAGCAACTGGTATCACATTATCGTTAGAGAATAAAACCATTAAAGAAGTTTTTACTGAAATAGAGATAAAAACAAACTATGTGTTTATCTATAACGATAAAGTAATTGATGTACGCAAACGGGTTTCAATAAAAACACAAGATGAAACAATCGAGCAAGTGATGTCAAAATTATTATCTGGTACAGGAACCGGATATGAGATTAAAGATAGACAGGTGATTATCATCAATTTGAATGATAAAAAAAAGTCAAACCGCAGTAGCGAATTAACAACTCCTGCTACTGTCAGTGGTATTGTTACCGATGAGTCGAACCAAACTCTACCTGGAGTGTCAGTTTATTTGAAAGGTAGTTCGAATGGAGCTGTGACCGACTTAGATGGCAAGTTTACGCTTAAAACCGGAGACACCAACTCTAAGATCGTGTTTTCGTATGTTGGATATAAGTCGATAGAACTAACAGCAAGCAAAAATCCAATGAATGTGGTGCTTCTTACCGATACAAAACTAATAGATGAAGTAGTTGTAATTGGTTATGGAGCTGTACGTAAAAGCGATTTAACAGGTGCTGTTTCTTCACTTAAGACTAAAGATTTCAATAAGGGAGTCGTAACATCGCCAACCGATTTAATACAAGGTAGGGTTTCGGGTGTAAGTATTACTACCAATGGTGGTGAACCTGGTGCAGGTGTTTCGGTACGTGTACGCGGAGCTAACTCCATTCGTTCGGGTCAAGAGCCTTTGTATGTTGTTGATGGTATTCCGTTGGATGTAACAGATGTACAACCTTCAGGCGCTTCAACAACAGGTGTTGGTTCAACCTCGGCCAAAAACCCGTTGAACTTTTTGAATCCTGATGATATTGAGTCAATCGACGTATTGAAAGATGCCTCAGCAACTGCAATTTATGGATCACGTGGTGCGAATGGTGTAGTGATTGTAACTACCAAAAAAGGAAAAGAAGGTAAAACACAAGTGAGCTATTCGGCTTATGCAGGTGTATCGCAAGTACCTGGCAAATACGATGTACTTACAGCATCAGAATACAATGCAGCACGCGTAAAATTGGGTTTACCAGCCGATGATAAAGGTTCTTCAACCGATTGGCAAGATCAAATCTTCCGCTCGGCATTTACGCAAAATCACAACTTCTCTTTTGCTGGTGGTTCAAAATCATCCACTTACAGAGCTTCTTTTGGATACATGGATCAAGAAGGTATCATTAAGAAAACAGGAATGGAGAAACTATCAGGACGCTTAAATGTATCGACCAAAACATTAAATGATCGTTTAACGATTGATGCATCGTTGACTGCAGCACGTACCAACGATCAACGTGCGCCTCTGGGTGAATCAGGTGGTGTTGAAGGCGATTTAATACTTTCAGCTTTGAAACTAAACCCTACGTATCCAGTGTATAGTGCCGATGGTACATTCTATCAGGTATCCGATCAGGTTCGTAATCCATTGGCAATGATCGAACTTACCGACGACAATACACAAACAGATCGTTTGTTGGGTAATATTACCGGAACACTGAATTTATTCAAAGGGCTTAATTACAAATTCAATCTTTCTGTCGATGATACCAAAGCAACACGTAAGGTGACTCAGGATGCTTTATTGTCGTATGCAGTTGATAAAGGAACAGCTACAATCAGTAACTTGGAATTAGGAAGTCAAATGATTGAAAACTACATTACGTATAACACTGAATTTGCTAACAAACATAAATTCAACTTCTTGCTTGGTCATTCGTATCAAAAATTCAGAATTTTTTCTTATTCTTTGTACGAAACAGGTTTTCCTACCAGCGATGTGGATAATATCTACGACTTAGATTTAGGTAAAGCTACTCAGGCAGCAGTAACATCAAATATTACAATCAATGAATTACAATCGTTTTTTGGTCGTATCAACTATAATTTATTAGAGAAGTACTTATTTACAGTTAACTTTCGTGCCGATGGTTCGACAAAATTTGGTGCCAATCATAAATATGGATACTTCCCATCTGCAGCATTTGCATGGCGCATGAATGAAGAACGATTCATACAGGATTTGAATGTATTTAGCGATTTAAAACTTCGTTTGGGTGCAGGTATAACCGGAAACCAAGAAGTATTAAGCAAAGTTAGTTCGCCTACTTTAGGTTCAATTACAGGTGCTGTTTTAGACGGAGGATCAACAGTTATTAGTGGTTACACTCTTACACGTACTCCAAACCCTGATTTAAAATGGGAAAAAACAACCCAATATAATGGTGGTTTTGATTTTGGATTCTTTAAAGGTCGTTTAACTGGTACTTTGGATTTATTCTACAAAACAACTACCGATGTTCAAATGTACTTGGCAACCAAAATGCCAGCACCTACTGCCTATCAATACATCAACAACTCTGATATTGATATCGTAAATAAAGGTTTTGAATTGGCATTGAATGGAGTTGTTATTGCAACAAAGGATTGGAACTGGAGTGTGAATGGTAATTTCTCAAAAACCAATAATAAGGTTGAAAACATGACTGCCATTTCAAAAATACCTACAGGTTACCCTAGTGGCCCAGGTATTACAGGTACTGCCTCGCAATATATTATCAACAACGAGCCATTAGGAACTTTCTGGGGTAAAACATTTTTAGGGTTTGATGAAAACGGAAAAAGTATTTTTGCCACCGATGAAAATGGTGTCGTAAAAGAAGGTGTAATTGGACATGCATTGCCCGATTTTACCTATAACTTTGGCACATCAGTTAGCTGGAAACAATTTGATTTAGCAGTTAATTTTAATGGTGTTTATGGCAACGATATTTACAACAACTTAGCCAATGTGGTTAGTCAGATGTCGAAATTTGGTAGTGGTTGGAATACAACACCCGAAGCAATAGCATCAGGCGAATCAACAGCCAATGTGTTGGATTACTCAAGCCGATATATTGAAGATGGATCGTATTTGCGTTTGTCAAATGCAACCCTGGGTTACTCCATTAAACTGCCAAAACAAAACTATATCAGTCGTTTGCGTATTTACGTGTCGGGAACAAACTTGTTGACATTCACAGACTATTCGGGTTACGACCCTGAAGTAAATGCAACTCGTGTATCGAATGGTATACCTGCTATAGGTATTGGATGGACTAGTTATCCAAAGGCACGTACGTTCACTTTTGGACTTAACGTTGAGTTATAAACAGATTTAAATTAAAGTCGTTATGAAAAAAATATATATATTTATATCACTACTAGTTATTGCTTTCACATCGTGTTCTGACTTAACCGAAGAAATTCTAGACGAGAAAAACAATTTTGATGTAGTAACTGACACAGCAAATGTAAAAATGATTGTTGCACCTGCTTATGTATTCTTACGCGATCTTCAGAGTCGTAGTGCAGGATGGTTAGTGCAAGCAACTTCGACAGATGAAGTTGTTTTTCCTACCCGCGGAGCTAACTGGAACAGTCCCGATTACAGAACCATTTTTACACACGATTATACTGCAGCAAACAGTTATGTAAAAAACACATGGAATAGTTATTTGATTGGTTTTTCGCGTTGTAATGTAGCATTGTACTACATGCATCAAATGCCACAAACAGATGCTATAAAACAATATCAAGCCGAAGTACTATTTATTCGTACATTGGCAATGTATCTAATGAACGATTGTTTTGGTCAAATGCCTTTCCGTGAATATACCGAGTATAATTATGCGCTCGATCCACAATATCTTAAACGAGCACAAATTATTGAACGCATGATTTCTGATTTAAATGAAGTAATTCCATTGCTCAAAGAAAAAGGAGCTGTGCCTTACGGACGCATTACAAAAGCAGCAGCTCAAATGTTACTTGCTAAAATCTATTTAAATAATCAGGTTTATACTGGTACAGCACCTGCTTTCACTGATGGTACTCCTAAATGGAACGAAACGATAGCATTATGTAACGAAATTATTGGTTCGGGTAAATATTCCTTGGCCGACGATTTCTGGAAGCTTTATTTACATGATAATGCTGCATACTCAAATGCAACTGAGACTATTCTACCTATTATTTACGATACAAAATCAGGTATTGGTGGTATTCCATGGGTTAATTTAACTTTGGATTACAATCAGTTTTTTGGTTCCTATTTAGCTTCTAATATGTGGAATGGCTGTTGTACTACTCCTGACTTTGTAGCTACCTGGGATCAAAACGACCCACGTTTTAAGGATAACAGAATGAAATCGGTTACAGGTTTCAATTTAGGATTTCTGGTTGGTCAACAATACAATGTAGCAGGTACAGCTTTGGTAACAAAAGATGGTGGTCGCCCGCTTATTTTCACTCCTGAATTTAGCAACAATAATTCAACTGAAGAGCAAGGAGTACGAGTGGTTAAATACGCACCCAATCCAACAACAACAAGCCCAGGAGGTAGCGACAACGATTTTCAGTATTATCGATTGGCCGATGTGTATCTGATGCGTGCCGAAGCTAAATTTCGCAATGGTGATATTGCTGGCGCATTGTCCGATATCAACACGCTTCGTGCAAAGCGAGGCGTTGCAACCTACGCACAGTCGGATTTAACGCTTGACAAAATTCTGAACGAACGTGGTTACGAGTTTTACTGGGAACATTCACGTCGCAACGATTTGATTCGTTTCAATAAATACTGTAATGCTCGTTTCGAAAAACCAACAGTAACACCTGCGTACAAAATTTTATTACCTGTACCACGCACGGCGTACGATGCTGATAAGAATATTGTACAAAATCCAGGCTATCCAGCATTCGAATAACTAAGGGATATTTTTTTCTATTCAAACAAGGGTAAGGGAGCTTGATCACTCCCTTACTAGCCAATGTTACACCCCAAAGTGCGGTGTGTCGAAATATAATACATTAAATTTTAATCACTTATGAAAACGAGATGTTTCATGTTCTTATTTCTAATGACTAGTCTTTGGGCTTCAGCTCAAGGTTTTAAACCATTGCCGGCCTGGCTTAAAACGGCAGCTTTTTATCAAATTTATCCACAAAGCTTTAAAGATACGAATGGCGATGGAATAGGAGATATCAATGGCATTATCTCCAAACTTGATTACCTCAACTGGTTGGGGATAGATGCTATTTGGCTCAATCCTTGTTTCGAATCATCTTTTCAAGATGCTGGATACGATGTAACCGACTTTTACAAAGTAGCTGTCCGCTATGGTACCAACGATGATCTGAAGCGACTTTTTAAGGAAGCACACAAACGGAAGATGCGTGTTTGTTTGGATTTGGTAGCAGGACATACTTCGGCCGACCATCCCTGGTTTAAAGCGTCACAATCGGCTACCGCAAATCCATACACCGATCGTTTTATCTGGACCAATGATTCGAGCGTGAAACCAGAGAAACATGTTGCTGGCAAATTTGAACGCAATGGTACCTATCGTAAAAACTTTTTCGATTGTCAGCCTGCATTAAACTATGGATTTGGTCAGCCCGACTCAACACAAACATGGCAACAGGCTGTAACAGATGCTGGAGCAGTTGCCACGCGCAATGAGTTAGTGAAAATTATCAACTTTTGGATGGATATGGGTTGTGATGGTTTTAGAGTCGACATGGCTCCCTCGCTTATCAAAAACGATCCGAACAAAGTAGAAACCAATAAACTGTGGCACGGTATACGCAAGGAGTTTCAGAAGAAGTATCCCGAAGGTATTTTAATTGCAGAGTGGGGTAATCCATCGAGTGCGATAAAAGCTGGATTTATGATGGACTTTATTATTCATTTAGGCAATAATGGATATAGCTCGCTATTTTTTAATAAAGAAGGAACCTATCGCAGGGACACCTGTTATTTTGATGTTGCCGGCGTGGGAACACCAACCAAGTTTGTCGATTATTATGTAGAGCAATTACGAGTCGTAGGCGATAGTGGCTATGTCTGTGTGCCTACCTCCAATCACGATTTTCAACGTCCACATGCAGGTACACGCAATACCGAAGAGCAATTACGGGTACTTAGCACTTTTTTGATGACCATACCCGGCGTACCTTTGTATTACTATGGTGATGAAATAGGCATGAAGTTTATACCGAATTTGCCCAACAAAGAAGGTAGTCAGCTAACGAAAGGAAACAGAGCCGGATCGCGCACACCCATGCAGTGGGATGGGAGTGAGGGTGCTGGATTTTCGACTGCACAACCGAATCAGTTTTACCTGCCCATCGATTCATCAGCGTACAGACCCC
Source organism: Paludibacter sp. (assembly GCA_017989795.1). GTDB lineage: Bacteria > Bacteroidota > Bacteroidia > Bacteroidales > Paludibacteraceae > Paludibacter. The sequence continues at coordinate 10,726 of JAGNPC010000021.1, forward strand.
ATGTTGAAGCACAAATCAACAACCCCAGCTCATTCTTGCATTTTAATCGAAACTTATTACAGTTGCGTAAAAAACACCCGGCATTGGGCACCCAAGGAAAGATCAAATTTGTGTATGCACAAGCAAACACCTATCCATTGGTTTACGAACGGACATGGGGAAATGAAAAGTTTATGGTTGTCATCAATCCATCGGGTAAACCGCGGTCAATACGCATCGAAAACAGTGTGAATTACCAGTCATTTTATCCTGTATTAGTCGACCGATGTGCCATATCGGCATCAGCAACCGAATTAAAAATAGATATCGCTGCTATATCGTATGCAGTTTTTAAAATAAAATAGCTTATTCTAAATAGGTTAATTAGTTGTGTGTTTTGTTAATGAACTTCCTTCGGAAATGTATCATCTCTGTGCATTTTTTGTTTTGTATTAAAAGAATATGATTTCGATACATTTTCGGAGGAGTTTTTTTACAGTTTAAATTAAATTTTATGTCACATTGTTCAAAGCTATTGATTGTACTAACATTCCTTTTTTTCAGTCGAATAAGCTCGGCTCAGGATGGGTGGGTGCTATCAACTCAAAACATAAACGCTTCCAATTATTACGGTATTACATCGGCAAATGGTATGATTGGTTTGGTATCGTCGGCCGAACCATTAAAAATAAAACAAGTTGTACTTGCAGGGCTTTACGACTTGTATGGACGTGGACGGGTGAGCAACTTTATTCCGGCCTTTAACCTGCTCAACCTCAAACTATCGCTCAACGGACGGACGGTAAATGCACAAAACACAAAGAACCTAAAGCAGGAACTCAACATGCAAAATGGAGCTTTTAGCAGTCAGTTTGAACTTGATAAGCTGGCCAAAGTTAGCTACACCTATATGGCACTTCGACATTTACCTTACTCGGTATTGGCAACAGTCGAAATAACGCCACTCGTTGATTTAAGTCTGACAGCTGTCAATGTAATGGAGACACCCGAGGCATTGCGTGATTCGAAGTTTGGCTTTAATGAAATCAACCGCAAACACATCGGCATTCAAATGCTTAGCTCACAAGCGGTCACACCAACAGGCAAGCTCACTGTAGCTGCAACCACCTCTTTTGCTTTTAGCGAGAAACGTGGCGAAGAGCCCAATGTGATTCACGAAATGCCCGACAGTCATCTCCACCAACAAAAGTTTAGTAAAACACTAGTTGCTGGCGAAACATACCGTTTCTCGTTGATAGGCACTACCATTTCGTCGGCACATACGGCCGATGCCTACAACGAAGCCGAACGACTAACCGTATATGCACGTCTCGAAGGTGTCGATCGCCTAATGAAACTTCACAATCAAGCTTGGGCCAAACTTTGGGAAAGCGACATACGCATTGAAGGCGACGCACAAGCGCAGCAGGATGTTCGAAGCATGTTGTACCATGCCTATGCTTTTAACAGCATGAACTCTGGGTTTTCTGTTTCGCCCATGGGTTTATCGGGTTTGGGCTACAATGGCCATGTGTTTTGGGATGCTGAAACATGGATTTTTCCATCGTTATTATTGCTTCAACCCGAAATGGCTCGTAACATGCTCAACTATCGCTTCAACCGATTGCAAGCAGCTCGTAATAATGCATTTGCACATGGTTACAAAGGAGCCATGTTTCCATGGGAAAGTGCTGACAGTGGGGTAGAGGAAACACCTGTTTGGGCTTTAGCTGGTCCTTTTGAACACCATATTTCGGCATGTATTCCCATTGCTGCATGGCAATATTATTGTGTAACACAGGACTTGGAATGGTTGCGCCATGTAGGTTGGCCACTTATATCGGAAACGGCTTCCTTTTGGGAAAGCCGTGTTGAAAAAAATAGTGAAGGGAAGTATGAAATTAAAAATGTAGTTGCTGCCGACGAGTATGCCGAGAATGTAGACAATGATGCCTTTACCAATGCTGCTGTCAAAGTATGCCTGCAACAGGCACAAGCTGCTGCTACATTATTAAAGTTAAAAGTCAATCCGATGTGGAAAACCATAGCCAATGGATTGATTATTCACCAGTTTTCCGATGGTACAACCCGTGAACACAGCACCTACGCTGGTGAAAAGATTAAACAGGCCGATGTCAATCTGCTGGCTTATCCTTTGTATGTGATTAGGGATACCGCTCAAATTCACAAAGACTTAAAGTATTACGAACAACGAGTACCCGAGCGAAATACACCAGCTATGACGCAAGCTGTTTTTTCACTTTTGTACGCTCATTTGGGCAAGGCAGATAAAGCCTCCTACTTTTTTAAAGATGCATATGTACCTAATCAATTGCCACCATTTGGCGTATTGGCCGAAACCAAGGGCGGTGACAATCCCTATTTTCTGACAGGTGCGGGAGGTGTACTTCAAACTATCTTAATGGGATTTGGTGGATTAGAAATTACTCCCAAAGGATTGATACAACGAAATTCGTCCATGCCACCACACTGGAAGTCATTAACCATCACAGGTGTTGGCTTAGATAAAAAAACAATAGTTATCAAATAAAGGATATATTGTACAC
>JAGNPC010000215.1 GCA_017989795.1 Paludibacter sp.
ACTCTTGCACTTTCGCAACCATTTGCATTTGTTGAAGAAACCCAATAAGTAGTAGAACCAACCGATGCTGTACTTGGAGTTGGAGCAGTTGCACTTCCTGTTCCACCAGTTGCGGTAGTGTACCATAATAAATTAGTTCCTGTAGTTGTAGTTGATAGCTGAGAAGCCGTTTGTCCTACTGTATAAGTAATTTGAGTTGTAGCTACTGGTTGCGTAATGGCAACATACGATTGAACATTTAAGTCGTTAAGGTAAATACATGATTGCGCGTCTCTTGCTGCATTAAACACGTCTGGCTTCCCATCGTTATTAAAATCGCTAATAGCAATACCATTAGCTGCATTTGATAAAACCTGACTTGCAAGAGAAAGCTGACAACCAGAATTTAAGTAATATCTACTACCAATATTGCCAGAACCACTGTGTACTACTACATCTAACCAAGTATCACCATTTAAGTCTACTAAAGTTGCTTTTATTGAATTAATAGGCATTGAGATTAATGAACTTGTATTTACTGTTCCAAATGTACCTGTACCATCATTTTTCCATAATCGTAATCCCCAGTTATTATAATCATCATGAGCTACAAAATCTAAATCGCCATCTTTATCCCAATCTACTAAATTTCCGTTTCCAGTATATGTTGTAAAGTTTTGACTAACCGTAAATACACCAGCTCCATTATTTTTATAAACTTTACCCCACCAACCACCTCGACCGGTTATTGTCAAGTCAACATCTCCATCACTATCTATATCTCCTGTGGCTGAACCTAAATTAGTAAAAATACCTAAATTGTCAAATTCTGATGATAAAATAAAATTAGCATTACCTGTTGTACCATTATTAATCCATAATTGATTATTGCTTGCTGAGTTAGTAGCACCATTTAACCAAAGAATATCTTGTTTATTATCACCATTAAAATCGGCAATTTCAAAGTTACTAATTGATCCTGTTGCTGTGAAAAAAGTTCCTGGCAATTGTGTAAAAACTGCACTACCATTATTAATAAATATTTTACCTGCATTACTTACAATATCTATGTCATTATCGTTATCCATATCTTTGGGAAATACTGATCCATTAAGTCCACTAAATATTGTAGCCGAAGTAAAATTATTGGCACCATCATTAGTAAACAATCTATACACTCCACTTTCGTCGCTAACAATGATATCTTTATCATTATCGCCATCATAATCTGCAACGGCAGGATTATATAATCTAGCCTGCGAACCTGTTGTTGTACCTATACATGTGGAGGCTATAAATGAATCAGTTTGCCCAAAGGACAAAATTGAACACCAAAAAAAGGTGCATAAAAAGTAAATTTTTTGTTTCATGGTTTTAAAAATTAAATGTTTGCAACAAAACTACTTGTAATAAAAAAAATGTACAATAAGCAAATCAACTCATTTTAACCTTCAAAATTATTGGGGAAGAAAATATTGTGCTGCATGGCATATACCACTAATCCTACAATACTTTTAGAGTGGGTTTTTTGTAATAAACTATTCCGATGGTTATCTACCGTACGAGGGCTTATGTGCAGTAAGGTTGCAATTTCTGGTGATGATTTTTGTTGGCAAATTAGGTTTAAAATTTCTAATTCTCTTTCGGTAATTTCTGAATTTGCAACAGCGCTGTTTTCTGTAGTAGTGCTTTTAATAAACGACAACATATAGTCCTCGTAATAAAAACCATTTTCAATTACCTTATTTAGTCTGTATATCATTTGGCTAGGCGTAGCGCTTTTTGGAATATAACACACCGCACCCACATATAGCATTTTTTTCATAAAGGTTTCAGAGGTGTAGGACGATAAGGCAACAACATGTATCTTGGGGAATTGAGCACGAATGCTTTTAGTAGCTTCTATACCGTTGCATTCGGGCATATTGATGTCCATTAGTATAATATCGGGCAAATTATGGGTGCTTTTTTCTAACTGCTTTATTAATTCATTACCATTAGATACGTCAAATACGATTTCAAAATTATCTTCTTGCCGTAAGATGTTTTTGATGCCTTCCCGAATTAACATTTCGTCGTCTGCTAGTGCGATTTTTATTTTTCTGTCCATCGGGTTAAAAGTCAAAGTGTACCGCAAAACCTTGCTTTTTAAAATCGATACAATAGTTTCCGTTAATCGATTTTATACGGCTTTCTATGTTTATAAATCCTAACCCTTTATTGGTTTCAAATTTTGCTCTGTTGATGCCAATTCCGTTATCAAAATAGTCGCAAATTTGTTGATTGCCATTTTGATGAAATAAAATAGTAATTTCAGTTGCTTTTCCGTGTTTGATAGAATTATTGATGAGTTCTTGTATAATCCTGAAAACATGCAATTGTTGTTGTTTTTCTAAAGTATTTAGATCAATTTGATTATTGAAGCTAATTGCTACTTGTTTTGAACTGTTGTATTCATGAACTATTTCTTCGATGGCTTCGTTAACGCCAAATTTTTCTAGCAATGGCGGAAACAAATGGTGTGCAATTTTGCGAGAAGTTTCTATTGCGTTTTGGTTTATACTTTCAATAGTTGTTATAATACATTCTTTGTCGGAGTCTGGTGTTTTTTTCGATTGCAATAAATGTAAATTCAGCGAAAGCGCAATGAGTTTAGAACTTATATCGTCATGCAAATCTTGAGCAATTCGTTTGCGTTCGGTTTCTTGGGTTTCTAACGTTTTTGAAAAAATTTGCTTTTGGAATTCGATTTCTAAATTTCGTTTTTCAAGTTCTTTTGTAAATATTTTATTTCTAGATTTGACAATAAAAACAGTTATTATCACCATAATAACAACCAAAAAAAGGATAACGAATGTTACTGTTAATGGCAAATCTTGACTACTAAACATGGTGTAGTTTTTTTATATAATTTAATTCTTTCCAAATTAAAAGTTGAAAAACTATAAAAAATAAATCTTTTAACACCCAATGATCTAAATAAGGATCTTGTAAAAATACCACAGTAAAACCGCCAAACAAAAAAACAATACAACTACACAAAAAGTACATCACCATTCCGAGTGTAAAATAAAAATATTTTTTGCCCTCGCCCATCGTGTTGTAAAGATTTAGTAATCCAAAACTAATTAGCAAACAACAAGTACTTATAATTTCTAATAAATTAAATTGCCAAAAAGAATCAGGCTTCAAAATGTATTGTAACGATGATACTGCAAAAACTAGAATAGCAGCATATTTTACATATTGTTTGAGTTTTTTATCTTGAAATAATTCGTAATAAAACAAACTTATAAACACCAATTGCACATTAAACACCAAATGCGAAAGAAAATAATTATTATTTGTGTATAAATAATAGCACCCAAAACAAATACTATTTTCTATAGCGGAAGCAATTAAATAAAGCTTTAACATTTTAAATTCTTTTGTCTGAAAATTAAGTAACGAATATTGTATAGCGTTTATAATCAACAAAACAACCCCGAGAATAAAAATAATATTACAAATAATTAAATTCATATTTTTTTAACTTATAAAAAACAAATATACAAAAAAAGCATCTCAATTTAGACCCTTTTTTTCACATTATTCATAATTTATCGCTTTACTACTTTTGTCATGATGCTTTCTTCATCAGAAGATACTTTAAACCTAAATTACGCATTAGAATAAAATCATTGAGCACAATATAAAATACATACTTGACGAAATAAATCTATTTCAACCTAAAACTACTTCAAACCCGAGTCCTAAAGACGAACTTGCGAAGCAAATAAGCACTTTATGAACAATTTAATATTGTTTTTTTGGAGTTCATCAATCTACGATGTCTCCTTTTTGTAATCTTAAAATATTAATATATTCCAAAATTTAAAGAAGTCCGTGAGCACTTATTTTTATTACTTCACAATGCTTTTATTTTTTAGCGGAGTTAAGTGATTTGCTTACGCAGTTGTATTTTTAGCTTTCATAACGAAGTCTAATGCGTAACCAACAGCGTTTTGCGCAAGCAAACCCATTTCTTCATTATTCTCGTTAAGTGCAACGTCCGACACATCGGACTCTGTGCAGCTCTATCAACACAAACCAAATCAGAAAAACTCAGTGAAACTCGGTGAAAAAACTATATGCTTATGTGTTAAAAGGAAAATCCAAGAGATGACTAACAGCATAACAAACTAAACGCATAGCCAATTGTTAGCTATAAAAAGTGAAACGCCTCTATGTAACTCAATCAACACAATCCACTTCCAAAAAAAAACTATGTGTTTCAAAAATCTGCTACCACCAGCACTCAGCCACGGCGGATCCGTTTCATCCGTGTGCCAAATCAAGTGTAACTATAACTTTGTGTTAAAAAAAGCCATAAAAAAAACCGATTCATTTCTGAACCGATTTTAGCCTGTGGAGAAGATGGGGCTCGAACCCACGACCTCTACGCTGCCAGCGTAGCGCTCTAGCCAACTGAGCTACATCCC
>JAGNPC010000216.1 GCA_017989795.1 Paludibacter sp.
TTCAACTTCATCCGTATCATTTGTTCTTCGGACGGACAATCCATTTTGGCTATCTTAAAAGTAGTTTTTTGCATATAGTTTCCTGTTTCTGTTCGTATTTTTTTTGCCATTACCCCTAACGACCGAGACTAAGCGCAGTAGCCGAATAGCGGGAGCTTTAACTGTCGCACTACGATGAAGGTAATGCGGGCGATGCAACTCCAAATTGCACGAATTCGGCTATTGTCGCTTAGACTTGTGTTACCAGCTGGCCGTTTAGTCGTCATACAGTCGTCATTTATACCAGTCGTATTAATTTTCTGTTTGTCAATGCAATAAGTCTGTTTTGTTACTTGTTTTTTTCTTGTCAGTCAGCTAAAAAGTGCGATAAAACTGTCAAAATGCACAAAACTAAAAACTATTAACTCTCCACAGTTCATTGTTTTTTTTCTTTCACAATGCACTTCAACTGTCTAACCGAATAAAAAAACAATGTAGTGTGACCGCTCTGCCTATTTTCAAAAAGCTATAAAAGCCACTGCAAGGCGTTTGAAAACAAACACTAACTTGCTGTGGCTTTTTTTGCTTTTTGGGCGATTATTGATAGCCATTTATACTGTCTAATAATTCAATAGATTTTATAAATTGAACAGTATCATTAAATGCTTTGTGGGGTATTAAGTAGTCTGGATCTAAACCATATTCCATATTCAAGCCAGTTGAACTATAGTTTTTGGTATTTGGATAGTATAAAATCCACCCATTCGGTAGATATACCGATTTAATTGGGCTACCACCACCCCCTGTTTTATCTCCAATAACGATACAATTAGGAAGATCTGCCATCATGTAAGCAAATAAATTACCGGCACTGTAAACTCTTTTACTTGTCAATAAGATTATTGGAATTGAAGATGGTATAAAGTTATTACCTCTATTTTTAATAATAGTTTTTTGTCTAAATTCATTCCTTTTTGTCCCATTTTTGGGTTCTTCGGTAAAAGCAACTCGTTCACCAGAAAAGAAAAGAGCGGATAAATCCATAGCATAATTTGAAAAGCCACCATTATTATTTCTTATATCTAAGATTACGCCTTCAGAATAATTCAAATTTTTTAGTTCATCTTTTAATATTTGTAAATCGGATTTAGATCTAAACGAACTATATTCAATGTAAATATATTTTTTTGTTTTGTGTTTGTAAATAGTTGACAAATCATTTTTTCCGCTAAAAAAGGGAAAAGGTTCAAATCCATAATTATAAATTGGAAAATAGAAATATCCAATTGTGTCAAGAGGACTATATCCAATGTGTGTTACTGAGTTTATCACAATCCCTAAATGTTGATCTTCAAACAAATTGATTGTTTCTTGTAATACGCCTGCCAGTTCATCATCAGTTTTTGTATTTTTAACACGCTCGATGCTTGTAAAATAAACCGAATCCCAATTAACTTGCTTTTCTTCAAAATACACATAGCGTTCGTCAAGAGTTTTCCAAAATGCATTGAATACATTTAATGGCGTGTTTTCTGTTACAATATTATCATTGCATGATAAAAATGATATAAATAGTAAAAGTATAAATGATATTTTTTTCATTTTCTTTGTATTATTAATGCCAACGAAAAATTAGTATTTCTTTTCATTTCAATATTATTGAAAATCCTTGCATTTAAATAGTCATGATTAAGAGATAGCTTTAAACTGTAACAATTCGTTTTTGTTTCACTAATATTTTTTTGTGCTGAGATAAAGCTTTTAATATCCGTATATTGAGTTGCCAATGCAAATGTATTTGGTGTGATTACATACTTCATAAAATTCTGGGTGTCATCAATATAATAATCAAAATATTCAAATTCCTGAAAAAACCCAATTGCTAAAACAGGAATTGAAATGCCACCACTTAGTAATAGTTTGTTTAGTTTATAATTAAAATTAAAGTGAAAATCGGGTGATATATGCCAATTCCCATATGGATACAGAATGTGATGTGGGACGGAGGAGTAGTTTAAGTTTTTATGTATGCCAGCTAAAGCATTAAACGACAATCCAACTCCATAATTTAATGATAGTTTAGTACTTGTTAAGGGTACATTCCAATTCCATTTTGCAGCACTTACGAATTCAAGGTGATGATAAGGAATATTCACATCCGAAATAATATTATTCCGTTTCAAACAGGCATAATCAGCTCTGATATTGAAATCAAAACTGTGATTTTTATTATCAGTCTTTTCATATGTTTTTATATATTCAAAGAATGTACTTGTACCCGGAAGACCTGAAGGAACAGCTACTGTATTTTTGTATTCAACATAACCTACTCCCACATTATACTCATTTGTTTTGCTGGAATAACTACGTTGAGCAACTGTGTTAATTGGCAAATATAGAAATATTGACAATATGGTAAAATAGCCGTATTTCATGACCTTCCAGGTATTTTAATTACAAGTTTCTAACTAATATTAACGGTAGAACTGCATGGGATTCTGCAACAACACGGTAAGACTGTCCTTGACCTTCGTTAGCCAAATAATCCTCAACCATACTAATACTACCACGCAACAAAGTAATATAAGCTATCGCATTTTCGGGAATATTGTCGAAAAGTTTTTCGTTCAAAACTGCACTACCATTATCATTCGAAATAATATCTATATTCCTAATGTATTTTGCCGTTTTTTCACCTTTAATATTCATTCCTGTCCATTCAACTATTACTACCAAACCATTATCATTTTTGCTGTCAGCATTCCATTTCAGTTCAAAATCCTTATAATAACAGTAAGGAAATAAATCGGATGTTTTCTCAATCTTTGGCGAAGTTATTTCAACTAAATTTGGAACATACATGGTTAATGTAGTGTCCTGTGAACTAACTCTTTGCAGCCCATTCACACTCGACATTGATTTAAATCTCCTTGATATAGTAAATGAAACATTCTGTCCATACAGCAAATTTTGACTTGCTTTAGCTTTTTGCATACCATCTACAATCTGATTATCCATCTCTGATAGATTTATTCCATTGACTAACAAGGTAAAACTTGAAGCACTTGGAGATTTTTGTAAATTAAATTCCGAATTTGAAATATCATTTACGTCATCAATAATTCGAAGTTCATTACTTGCCAATGAGTTTTCTTTAATTGTTGAATATCCAATCATAGGAGCATCGGTTCTAAGTATTTTAGAATAATTATTTTCACCCGAAAATAAAAAATTCTCAGTAACTACGTTTTCAATATCTTGTGCTTGTTCTGATACTTTAACAGTATCATCTTTGCAGCCAATCATTACTACGCTCAATATAATTGAGAGCAAATATATAACTTTTTTCATATACATTGTCGTTTATTTTTAGTGTTAATTTAACTGTAATTCTTGGAAGTTATCTTTTACATAGACTCTTATGACATTTGCCCTGTCTGATTTAAACACACCAACACTACTCAATGCCGGTTGTTGATATTTATACGGGTTTGTGTCAATCTTTTTTGTCCAAATAATGTTTCCACTTTCGGCATTAGACATACTTGTGTAAGGTCCAGATACCATAGTAATTGTAACATTGTGAACTGACTGGTCAATATTGTTAACTCTCTTAAGATTTTTAAATCCTGTCAGTCCAACACCTATCTGACTAGCTTCAGTAAATAATTTGGATTGACTCATTGTGCCCGTACAACCAGAAACAGATGTTGCAATATCAATAGTTGATTTTGTTGGTCTGGTTAGTGGTCTACTAAATATCTCACCAAAAGTTACCATTGGATAGCCTTGTTCAAAACCATAATAGTTTTGTGAAGTTGGAGGATATAGTTTGACACTGAAAAATTGTATTTCACCTTTATCGTCCCATGTACAAGTTGGAAGTGGTGCTGGAGGGTCACAAACCCCATTTATGTTTATAATTCCAACAATTGCAATTATTAATGCATTTTTAATTTGTCTTTTCATATTCATTTCGTATTACTGATACTTCCAAATTTTTAGAGAAGTACCAAAGTTCGTAAACTAATTTAAGCACTTTGCTAAACATATAATTCAGCTATCGAGAGTTATGTGCTTATCTTTTTATCTCCCGCATAAGGTTGAGTTGTTTTGTAAACATACTCATAAATTTGTCGTTTTTCGATTTTATATGCCCGACAATGGGTGGTCAGCCCTTACTTAACCCGCTTTCTTCTTTTTTTTCGGCTTGCTGGTAACGACCGAGGCTATGGGCATTTGGCGGTTTGCGGGAGCATTCGCAGTCGTGAAACGACGAAGTGAATGCGGGCGCAAAGACTGCAAAATGCACGTCAACCAGCCAATGAACATAGGCGTGTGTTAGCGGTTCGGTGTTTGATTTAAATCATAATGTTTTTTTGTCAAACATTTAATAGTTTCAATACAATGTCGTAGCGAATATCCTTTTAATCCTGCGGTATGAAATACCATCCAAATATAAACTAAAAGCTTTATCG
>JAGNPC010000001.1 GCA_017989795.1 Paludibacter sp.
CACCTCAAGCACTTGGTTTAGTAGGTGTTAATTGGCTATCTAATAAAGTGGATACTACCAATTTAAGCTTTAAAGATGTTGTTAAAGTAATGTCGGTAACCAATGAGTCGGTAGCAAAAGTGGAAAATAGCTATAAGCCATTTCAAGCTTATCTTTTTTATGGTTATTACCCACTTACTCGTAATGTTTATATTATTTTAAATGATCCTAGAAGTGCACTGCCTTCAGGATTTACCTCTTTTTTAACAGCTCAAATAGGCCAACGTGTTATATTGAAATCGGGCTTGGTTCCAGCTACTCAACCTATAAGGGTTGTTCATGTGAATGATTAATTCGCTCAAAGAATATGTATTTAAATAAAAAAATTAAGATAAAAATGAAATTTAGAATTTTGCCACTATTGCTTTTCTGCATCAGCTTTTCTTCCGCTTTTGCAGGTCAAGGTGTTTTGTACTTCAAATCCGGTATTTATGATATAGCTAAAAGTAAGCTTAAACAAGAGTATGCGCTTGAAAATAAAGCTGAAGCTTGCTATTATTTAGGTAATATTTATTTTAATGAAAATAATAAAGATTCAGCTCGCATCTACTTTAACGAAGGCTTAATTGCTAATCCACAATACATGCAGAATAGCGTTGGGCTAATTATGCTTGATATGAATGGTATGGATCCGAAGATATTAACTTCAAAAATTGATGCTATTCTTAAAAATAAAATAAATAAGAAGAATATTGAATTGCCAATTGCTGTAAGTTATGCTTTTCTCTATAATAACAATATCGAAAAGGCTAATTTTTATCAAAAACTAGCACAAAAAATTAATCCAAAAAGTCCTAATCTTTTTTTGTTAAAGGGTGATATTGTTGCCAGTGCAAATCTAGGTGAAGCTTGTGCTAATTATGAAACGGCTATTTTGTATGATGCTAACTGCGTTGAAGCTTATTTTAAATATGCCCGTGTTTATAAAAAAATGAATCCAAAGCAAGCTACCGAAAAGTTGTTGAGCTTGAAAAGCATCAGCCCCGATTTTAAAGTAATAGATCGTGAATTAGGTGATATTTATTATACAACAAATGACTTTGCTAATGCTGCAAAGTACTACGAGATGTATTTAAATTCTGGTAGCTCTACAAATGTTGCAGATTTAACAAAATATGCAATGACATTATTTTTAAATCATGATTTTAATAAATCGCTCGAGGTGGCAAACTTGGGACTTCAAAAGTCAGAGCGTAACCCAGCATTTAATCGTTTAGCAATGTATAATAACGTTGATTTGAAAAATACGGATGCAGCTTTGAAAGCAGCTGATTCTTTTTTCAATAAATCGGATAAGCCAGATTTTTCTTATCTCGATTTTCGCTATTATGGCCAAGCTTTGAAAGATGCACAGAAATTTGATCTCGCCGTTGTTCAATATCAAAAAGCGCTTGAGTACGATGCTACAAAAGTTGAACTTTGGAAAGATTTATCAGATATGTACTCTGAATTGGGAAGCTATGCTGATGCTATTTCTACGTATAAAAAATATCAAAGTTCACTGCCTGAAAAGCAACAAGCGTCTGCTGACATTAAAATAGCCTTAGGTAAATTATATTATAGCCAGGGTAATGATAGCACGGCTAGCACTGAACTTAAGAAATCGTCACTAATGTCAGCTGATAGCATATTTGCTGCAGTTGCAATTATTGAGCCTGAAGTTTATAGAGCTAATTTTTGGAGAGCTCGTTCAAATGCTGCACTCGATCCTGAAACATCACTGGGTTTAGCAAAACCATTTTATGAGCAAACTGTTGCCTTGGTTGCCCCTAAAAATGATCCACGTTTTAATTCTGTATTAGTAGAGTGTTACAGCTATTTAGGCTATTTTACATTGTTGAAAAAAGACTATACCGGCTCACTTGAGTATTGGAATAAAATTCTTGTTATCAATCCAGCTAACGCTACAGCACAAAAAGCAATTGCGGGAATTAAGGCACCAAAGAAAAAATAATCACGCATTAATTAATTTCTCTCTATATGAATAATGTATTCAAAACATTGAACCAGCTGTATTATTTAATTTATACACTTGTTATTCTGTTTACAATAACGGGGTACTTTCTCAATATGAATATCGTTATTGATGTTGAACTAAGTGAGATTACACAATATATATTGTTGGGTTTTCACGTTTTTGTAACGTTTTTGGCTTTAGGTAGTTATATTTATCTTTTGTTGATGACAAATAAATCTAACTCGACTATCTCTTTGCAAGTTAAAATATCGAAGTACCTTAAAATTGCTCAGATTAGATTGGCGTTAATTGGTATAAGTTTACTACTCGGTGTGGTTCTTTTGTATTTAGTCCGATCCGAGATCGTTCTTTATTCCATTGCTGTATCAGGGCTTTTGTTGCTTTTTAGTAAACCCAACGAAGCGAGGATTACTAATCTTTTATCAGAGTAATTTTAGATACATGTCAAAATCTATTTCTGCTCATCATAACAAGGCCTTTACACTCGTAGGGGCCATTGTTACATTAGGGATTGTGTTTGGTGATATTGGAACATCGCCTTTGTATGTAATGAAAGCAATTCTTGGTGCTAATACCTTAATAGATGCCAATTATATTTTGGGTGCTATTTCGTGTATTTTTTGGACATTAACGCTTCAAACTACAGTTAAGTATGTACTTATTACATTAAGAGCTGACAATAAAGGTGAAGGTGGAATATTAGCACTTTACGCTCTTATCAGAAAAAATAAAAATAAATGGCTGTATGTGGTTGCCATTTTGGGGGCTAGTACGCTTATTGCTGATGGTATCATAACACCAGCTATTACAGTGGTTTCGGCCATAGAAGGCCTTCAGGGCTTATTTGTCGACACGCCAGTAGTTCCAATTAGTATTGGTATTATTACAGCTTTATTTTTCATACAACAATTTGGTACAAACGTTATTGGTAAATCTTTTGGTCCAATTATGTTTGTGTGGTTTCTCGTTCTTGGTATTTTAGGCTTGCTTCAAATTATCGAATTTCCGCAAATACTTAAAGCGCTTAATCCATATTATGCTATAAATCTTTTGGTTCATTTTCCAAATTGGTTTTTGATTTTGGGTGCTGTATTTTTGTGTACTACAGGTGCCGAGGCATTGTATTCAGATTTGGGGCATTGTGGTATTCGCAATATTCAAATTAGTTGGATTTTTGTTAAAGTGGCTTTGGTGCTAAACTATTTAGGTCAGGGTGCTTGGATTTTGACACATATCTCTAGTGTTTCGGCTGTTACGAATCCGTTTTATGCTATGATGCCAACAAGCTTTTTGCCTGTAGGTGTGGCGCTGGCTACTGCCGCAGCTGTTATAGCCAGTCAGGCTTTGATTAGTGGTTCCTACACCATTTTTAGTGAGGCTATGAGCTTGAATTTTTGGCCACGCCAGTTAGTGAAATATCCTACAAAGCTCAAAGGGCAAATGTATATCCCATTTGTTAATGGATTTTTATTTGTTTTTTGTGTGTTGATGGTGTTGGTTTTTCAAAGTTCATCGCGTATGGAAGCGGCTTATGGTTTGTCCATTACCATCACTATGTTAATGACTACGCTTTTGCTTACCTTCTATTTGAAAAAACAGCGGATTAAACTCTATTTTGTTATTCCGTTTATAAGTGTTTTCTTGCTTATCGAACTCTCGTTCTTTACAGCTAATATGTTTAAGTTTTTACATGGTGGTTGGGTAACTGTTGTTTTAGCCGGTTGTATCGCCGTTGTTATGTTGGTTTGGTTCAATGCTCGTCGTATTAAGAATAGACACATGCAATTTGTGAAAGTAGAACCATATTATGCCACCCTTATTGATTTAAAGTCAGATGTTACGATTCCAAAATATGCAACTAATCTGGTGTATATTAGTAAAGCAAATCTTACACAAGAAATTGAAAATAAAATAATTTATTCAATTTTAAACAAACAACCAAAGCGAGCCGATTGCTATTGGTTTTTGCATATTGATTTAATGGATGACCCCAATGCTTTTGAGTATACCTTTGATCAATTAGTTCCTGGCGTATTGCACCGAGTAAATTTACGGGTAGGTTTTAAAATTCAACCCATGATAAATATTTATTTCCGTCAAATAATTGATGAGCTTGTAGCTAACAATGAATTTGATTTGCAAAGTAATTATCCATCATTGCGTAAACATCATATCAATGCTGATTTTAGATTCATCCTTATTCATCGTGTGTTTACACTCAATCAAATTAATAATTTTGGTGAAAAAGTTTCGATGTATATTTATAATATAGTTAAGCATATTGGTATTAGCGATTTGAGGGCTTATAACCTAGAAACTAGCAATGTGGTTGTTGAGTCTGTTCCGTTAATTGTAGATACTAGCTGTAAACTGAAAATTAAACGCGTACTAGAATAGTATTAGTATACTTAAATAAGCTCATATTTTTTAGTATATTTACGCCCGATTGTTTAATATTAAATTTTAAAAAATGGAATTAAAGGAAAAAGTATTTGAAGCAATGAAATCAGCAGGCGTTCCCCTCAATGCTGGTAAAATTGTGGAGCTTACAGGGCTCGATCGGAAAGAAGTGGATAAAGCTATGAAATTGCTCAAAGCCGAAGCCGCAATTGTATCGCCCAAAATGTGTTATTGGCAGCCTAAATAATTACGTTTGTATGCTGCGAAAAACCGTCAATTTTACTAGTTGGTGGTTTTTTTTGTGCCGTTCTCTTGGCCTCCTTTCTGTCAATGATTTATATCTTTTAAAATATTTCAAAAAAGCATGTTGTAGGTAAAAATTAAATTCGTATCTTTGCAGCCCGTTTTGGAATATTCTAAGACGGCAGAAAATTAAGTAGTTAAAGTTATTAAAACAAAAGAAAGATGCCTACAATTCAACAATTAGTTAGAAAAGGAAGAGCAGAACTCATCGACAAGAGCAAATCGCCTGCTTTGGATTCATGTCCACAGCGTCGCGGTGTGTGCGTTCGTGTGTACACTACCACTCCTAAAAAACCTAACTCGGCTATGCGTAAAGTTGCCCGTGTACGTTTAACTAACCAGAAAGAAGTAAATGCTTACATTCCTGGTGAAGGTCATAACTTACAAGAGCACTCAATCGTAATGGTACGTGGTGGTCGTGTAAAAGATCTTCCAGGGGTGCGTTATCACGTTGTACGTGGTACATTAGATACTGCCGGAGTTAATGGTCGTACACAACGTCGCTCTAAATACGGAGCTAAACGTCCTAAACCAGGACAACCAGCTGCTAAAGGTGCACCTGTAAAAGGTAAAAAGAAATAAGCTGAAAGGCCAATTCTTTTGCCGTTAATCTGAGAAGATTAACATTCTCTTTTCTAAAACAAACAAACAAAATTTCAAGTTTAAAAACTTGTTTGAGTTTCAAAGGTAGCAGATGAAGGTTGAGTAAATGACTCGGAGGAGTCGTTGAAGCAAAACTACAGCAACCAAAAAACAAAAACGCAATTATTATTAAAGATGAGAAAATCGAAACCAAAGAAACGGGTTATCCTTCCAGATCCTGTTTTTAACGATTCGGTGGTTACAAAATTTGTAAACCACTTAATGTACGATGGCAAAAAATCTACTGCCTTCGACATTTTTTACTCTGCACTCGAAGTTGTGAAAAACAAACTTCCGAATGAAGAAAAAACTCCTCTCGATATTTGGAAAAAAGCCATCGAAAACATTACTCCACTTGTGGAAGTAAAGTCTCGTCGTGTAGGTGGTGCTACTTTCCAAGTTCCAACTGAGATTCGTGCTGATCGCAAAGAATCTATCTCAATGAAAAATCTTATTTTATATTCGCGCAAGCGTGGTGGACGTTCAATGGCTGATAAATTGGCTGCTGAAATCGTTGATGCATTCAACAATCAAGGTGGTGCATTTAAACGTAAAGAAGACATTCACCGTATGGCTGATGCTAACCGCGCGTTTGCTCATTTCAGATTTTAATTGAATTATTATCCAATAAAAATTAAAAAATAAAATGGCTAAAGGTGATTTAAGTTATAATAGAAACATCGGTATCATGGCGCACATCGATGCTGGTAAAACAACTACGTCTGAACGTATTTTGTTTTATACAGGTTTGACCCACAAAATTGGTGAGGTTCACGATGGTGCAGCAACTATGGACTGGATGGAACAGGAGCAGGAGCGTGGTATTACCATTACTTCGGCTGCTACAACAACTCGTTGGAAGTATTTAGGTGAAGAATATAAAATCAATCTTATTGATACTCCAGGACACGTTGACTTTACTGTTGAGGTAGAACGCTCATTGCGTATTCTTGACGGTGCTGTAGCTACTTTCTGTGCTGTTGGTGGTGTTGAGCCTCAATCAGAAACAGTGTGGCGTCAGGCTGATAAGTATAATGTGCCACGTATATGCTACGTAAACAAGATGGACCGTTCTGGTGCTGATTTTTACGAAGTAGTACGTCAGGTTAAAGATGTATTAGGCGCTAAACCATGTCCTATTCAAATTCCAATTGGAGCTGAAGAGAAATTTAAAGGTGTTATCGACTTAGTGCAAATGAAAGCTATTCTTTGGCATGATGAAACAATGGGTGCAGAATATTCTGTTGAAGAAATTCCTGCTGATCTATTAGAAGAAGCCGAAGAATGGAGAGAAAAAATGCTTGAAGTAATAGCTGAATATGATGATGTATTGATGGAGAAATTCTTCGATGATCCTGCTACTATTACTGTCGAAGAAGTTAAGGTTGCTGTGCGTAAAGCTACACTTTCAATGGAAATTAATCCTATGATTTGTGGTTCTTCGTTCAAGAATAAAGGTGTGCAAACTATGCTTGATGCTGTTTGTGCCTACCTTCCAAGTCCAATAGATACTCCTGAGACTATCGGACACGATCCAAATGATCCCGAAAAAGAGTTAATTCGTCACCCAAATGCAAATGAACCATTGTGTGCTTTGGCATTTAAGATTGCAACTGACCCTTATATAGGACGTTTGTGTTTCTTCCGTGTATACTCAGGTGTACTTCCTGCTGGTTCATATGTTTACAATACTCGTTCTGGTAAAAAGGAACGTATTTCACGTATTTTCCAAATGCACTCAAACAAACAAAATCCTGTTGAGTTAATTTCAGCTGGTGATATTGGTGCAGGTGTAGGATTTAAAGATATTCGTACTGGTGATACTTTGTGTGACGAAGCGCATCAAATTACTTTGGAATCTATGGATTTCCCAGCTCCAGTAATCGGTATCTCTATTGAGCCTAAAACTCAAAAAGATCTTGATAAATTAGGTATGGGATTAGCTAAGTTAGCTGAAGAGGATCCAACATTTACAGTTCACACACAAGAGCAATCGGGTCAAACTATTATTAGTGGTATGGGTGAGCTTCACCTCGAAATCATTATCGATCGCTTGAAACGTGAGTTCAAAGTTGAATGTAACCAAGGTCGTCCACAGGTATCTTACAAAGAGGCTATTACTAAATCTGTTGAACTTCGTGAAGTGTACAAAAAACAATCGGGTGGTCGTGGTAAATTTGCCGATATGATCGTTCGTGTTGAACCAGCTGATGCTGATTTTGATGGTACTTTACAGTTTATCGATGTAATTAAAGGTGGTAATATTCCTAAAGAGTATGTTCCATCTATTCAAAAAGGATTCCTTGCTGCCATGAAAAATGGTGTATTAGCTGGATTCCCTATGGATAAATTGAAAGTAACTGTTATCGACGGTTCATATCACGCGGTTGACTCGGATCAATTATCATTCGAAATTTGTGCTCAAATGGCTTACAAAGCTGCATGTGCCAAAGCTCGCCCAGTTCTTTTGGAGCCTATCATGAAAATGGAAGTTGTAACTCCTGAAGAAAACATGGGTGATGTAATTGGTGACTTGAACAAACGTCGTGGTCAAGTTGAAGGTATGGATACAAGCCGTTCAGGTGCACGTATTGTAAAAGCAAAAGTTCCACTAGCTGAAACTTTTGGTTATGTAACTACATTGCGTACTATCTCTTCTGGTCGTGCAACTTCTTCAATGGAATTTGATCACTATGCTGAAGTAACTTCATCAATTGCGAAAGAAGTAGTAGCTGAAGCGAAAGGTAATACTGATCTTTTGTAATAATATATTTCAGTAAACAGTAGTTGCTTTAGCAGCTACTGGGTGCTGATTTAATATAAATTGGGTAGTGAATGACTCTTACCCGATTAAAACAACAATTTTATAATTTAATAACAGACATGAGTCAAAAAATTCGTATCAAATTAAAATCTTACGATCACAATTTGGTTGACAAATCAGCCGAAAAAATCGTAAAAACAGTAAAAGCTACTGGTGCTGTAGTAAGCGGACCAATTCCACTTCCAACTCACAAACGTATTTTTACTGTTAACCGTGCTACTTTCGTTAACAAAAAGTCACGTGAACAATTCGAGCTTTCTTCTTATAAACGTCTTATCGACATTTATAATTCTTCAGCTAAAACTGTAGATGCATTGATGAAACTTGAATTACCGAGTGGAGTTGAAGTAGAAATCAAAGTGTGATTACTTACCTCTTAAGGAGGTTATTAAATCAAATAATTATTTTTTATAAACAAAGCCGATCCCCCAATTTCAGGGGTTAGGGGTAATATTAATTGAAATGCCAGGATTATTAGGAAAAAAAATCGGAATGACATCCGTTTTCAGTGCCGATGGTAAAAATGTGCCATGTACTGTTATCGAAGCTGGTCCTTGTTTTGTTACTCAAATTAAAACTGTTGACAGTGATGGTTATGAGGCAGTTCAAGTTGGATTTCAGTCTAAAACTGAAAAACACACGAACAAAGCTGAAGCTGGTCACTTTAAAGCAGCAGGAGTAACTGCTCAAAGACACTTGGTTGAGTTCAAAGGATTCGAAACTGAATTCAAATTAGGTGATTCAATCACCGTAGAAATGTTTGAAGAAAACACATTTGTGGATGTTGTTGGAACTTCAAAAGGTAAAGGTTTTCAAGGCGTTGTTAAACGTCATGGATTTGGCGGGGTAGGTCAAGCTACACACGGTCAGCACAATCGTTTACGTGCTCCGGGTTCGTTAGGCGCTTCTTCGTATCCTTCACGCGTATTTAAAGGTATGCGAATGGGTGGACGCACTGGTGGTGATCAAATTACTATGCAAAACCTTCAGATATTAAAAGTAATTCCAGAACACAACTTGATTCTTATCAAAGGTTCGGTTCCGGGTGCTAAAGGTTCAATCGTAATCATTAATAAATAATCATGGAACTGAAAGTAGTAAATATTAAAGGAGAAGACACTGGTAAAGTAGTATCGTTAAACGATGCAGTCTTCGGTATTGAGCCAAACGACCATGCTATTTATTTAGATGTGAAACAATACTTGGCTAACCAACGTCAGGGAACTCACTCATCAAAAGGTAGAAGTCAATTATCGGGTAGTACTCGTAAATTAGGTAAACAAAAAGGTGGTGGTGGAGCTCGTCCTGGTGATATCAAATCAGGTGTTCGTGTAGGTGGTGGACGTATGTTCGGTCCTACTCCACGTGATTATAGCTTCAAGCTAAACAAAAAAGTGAAGCAACTAGCTCGTAAATCGGCATTGTCGTACAAAGCTGTTAATAACTTAATTACAGTTGTCGATACATTGGATTTCGCAGTTCCTAAAACTAAAGAATTCATAGCAATTGCTAAAAATTTACAGGTAGTTGATAAAAAACCGTTAATTGTTTTAGCTGCTGCAAATAAAAACGTATATTTGTCGGCTCGAAATTTAACGAGTGTTAACGTTATAACTGTTTCAGAATTAAACACTTACTCTGTGCTAAATGCTAAGACTTTGGTGTTGACTGTTGACTCGGTAGCTGCTATTGAACAAATTTTTAACGCATAAGGAGGTATAGAAATGGGAATAATAATAAAACCAATCGTTACAGAAAAGATGACTCAGCTGGGCGAAAAACTAAACCGCTATGGCTTTAGAGTTCACAAGAGCGCTAACAAGATTGAAATCAAACAGGCTGTTGAGGCCATGTATGATGTAACTGTTACAGAGGTAAATACCTTAATTGTAGCTCCAAAGAAAAAGAGTCGCTTTACTAAAAGCGGAGCTATCAGCGGAAAAACATCTGCTTATAAAAAAGCAATTGTATCAGTTAAAGACGGTGAGCAAATAGATTTTTATAGCAATATCTAAAAAATCATTTACTGTTTATTCATTTATCATTTACAGTTTTTTAAATTGTAAATGGTAAATTGTAAATAGCAAAATAGTAAATTAAAAATAAATAATGGCTGTACGTAAATTAAACCCCACAACACCGGGGCAAAGACACAAGGTTATTGGTACATTCGAGACAATTACAGCGAGTGAACCAGAAAAATCTCTTGTGACTGGCGGAGGTAAATCCGGCGGTCGTAACCATGATGGTAAAATGACCATGCGCTACATTGGTGGCGGGCACAAGAAGAAATATAGAGTAATTGACTTTAAACGCAACAAAGATGGTGTTCCGGCAACAGTTAAAACAATCGAATATGATCCGAATCGTTCGGCTCGTATTGCATTATTGTTTTATGCTGACGGTGAAAAAAGATACATTCTTGCTCCTAATGGATTGCAGGTAGGTCAGGTAGTTCTTTCAGGAGAAGAAGCTGCTCCTGAAGTTGGTAATTCATTACCATTACAGAATATCCCACTTGGTACAATAATTCACAATGTTGAATTACGCCCAGGTCAAGGAGCCGCGATGGTTCGTTCTGCTGGTACTTTTGCACAATTAACTTCTCGCGAAGATAAATATGTAATTATCAAATTACCTTCAGGTGAAGTTCGTAAAATTCTTGCTACATGTAAAGCAACTATTGGAACGGTTGGAAATTCTGATCATGCACTTGAGAGATCAGGTAAAGCAGGTCGCTCACGCTGGCTTGGACGTCGTCCACGCGTTCGTGGTGTAGCTATGAACCCGGTTGATCACCCAATGGGTGGTGGTGAAGGTCGTTCATCAGGAGGACACCCACGTTCTCGCAAAGGCTTGTTAGCTAAAGGGTATAAAACTCGCGCTAAGAAAAAACAATCGAGCCAGTATATTATTGAAAGAAAGAAAAAATAATCAGAAAAAGTAAGTAAATAATATGAGCCGTTCATTAAAAAAAGGACCTTATATCAATCTGAAGCTCGAGAAAAAGGTATTCGCCATGAACGAAAGCGGTAAAAAAACCGTAATCAAAACATGGTCTCGTGCGACAATGATTTCACCTGATTTTGTAGGTCATACAATTGCAGTTCACAATGGAAATAAATTTATACCTGTTTACGTAACCGAAAACATGGTTGGTCACAAGTTAGGTGAATTCTCGCCAACTCGTAACTTCCGCGGTCACGGTGGTAAAAAGAAATAATCCATTGAAATTTTAAATTAGAATAAATAAACATTTCATAAGAAAATGGGTGCAAGAAAAAAAATATCAGCCGATGCCAGAAAAGAAGCTAACAAAACGCTTTATTTCTCTAAGCTAAACGACGTGCCAACTTCACCACGTAAAATGCGTCTTATGGCGGATCTTATTCGCGGTATGGAAGTTAACAAAGCGTTAAGCGTATTGAAATTCTCGTCGAAAGAAGCTTCTGGCAGATTAGAGAAACTATTAAAATCTGCAATTGCTAACTGGGAAACAAAAACAGAGCAAAAAGCAGATAACGTAGAACTATATATTAGTAAAGTTTTTGTGGATTCAGCTACTATGTTGAAACGCTTGCGTACAGCGCCACAAGGACGTGGATATCGTATTCGTAAACGTTCGAACCACGTTACTCTATTTGTAGATACTAAAATTACTAACGATAACGTAAATTAATTGCTAGATGGGACAAAAAATTAATCCAATAAGTAACCGCTTAGGAATTATCCGTGGATGGGATTCGAACTGGTATGGTGGAAACAATTATGGTGAATCCATTCTTGAAGATCACAAAATTAGAACCTATCTGAATGCTCGTCTTGCAAAAGCTAGTATTTCACGTATCGTTATCGAGCGTACATTAAAGTTTGTAACTATCACTGTTTTCACTGCACGTCCAGGTATTATTATCGGTAAAGGTGGTCAGGAAGTTGACAAATTGAAAGAAGAACTTAAAAAAGTTACTGATAAAGACATTCAAATTAATATCTTTGAAGTAAAACGCCCTGAATTAGATGCTGTTATCGTTGCTAACAACGTAGCTCGTCAAGTTGAAGGTAAAATTGCTTACCGTCGTGCAACTAAGATGGCTATTGCCTCTACAATGCGCATGGGTGCCGAAGGTATTAAAATTATGTGTTCTGGTCGTTTGAATGGTGCTGAAATGGCTCGTTCTGAAATGTATAAAGAAGGACGTACTCCTCTTCATACTTTTAGAGCTGACATCGATTACGCACATGCTGAAGCATTAACAAAAGTTGGTATCATTGGTATCAAAGTTTGGATTTGTCGTGGTGAAGTTTATGGTAAAAGAGATTTAACTCCAAACTTTGCAGCAACAAAAGATTCAGCTCCTAAGAACGATCGCTTCGACCGTAATAATAACGATCGTGGTGCTAAGGGCTTTAAAAAGAAAAAGAAATAAACTGTTATTAATGGATTTGAACTAAGGATATTATGTTACAACCTAAAAAAACAAAATTCAGGAGACAGCAAAAAGGGCGCATGAAAGGTGATGCCCAAAGAGGCAACCAGTTGGCGTTCGGTTCTTTTGGAATTAAATCATTGGAATCAAAATGGCTTACAGGCCGTCAAATTGAAGCTGCACGTATTGCTGTAACTCGTTATATGCAACGTCAGGGTCAGATTTGGATCCGCGTTTTCCCTGATAAACCTATTACTAAAAAACCAGCCGAAGTTCGTATGGGTAAGGGTAAAGGTGCTCCAGAAGGATTCGTTGCTCCTATTACCCCAGGACGTATGTTGTTCGAAGTAGAAGGCGTATCATTCGAAATTGCTAAAGAAGCATTGCGTTTGGCCGCTCAAAAATTACCCGTGACTACTAAATTCGTAGTAAGACGCGATTATGATTTCACCTCTGTAAATGTGTAATGAATTATGAAAACAAGAGAAATTAAAGAATTAAACACGAAGGAGATACAAGAACGTTTTGATATTGAAAATCAACAATTAACTCGTTTGAAATTGAATCATAGTATTTCTCCGCTTGACAATCCATCGCAGATTAAAGTTGTACGTCGTACAATTGCTCGCCTTGCAACTGAATTGCGTCAGCGTGAAATTAATCAATAAAATCAGACTCTGATGGAAACTAGAAAATTAAGAAAAGAGAGAACGGGTGTCGTTTTCAGCAATAAAATGGATAAAACTATTACTGTTGCTGTTAAGTGGAAAGAAAAACACCCTATTTACGGTAAATTCGTAAATAAGACAAAAAAATATCATGCTCATGACGACAAAAACGACTGTAACATTGGTGATACAGTTCGTATTATGGAAACTCGCCCGCTGAGTAAACTAAAAAGATGGAGATTAACTGAAATTATCGAAAGAGTTAAGTAATTATGATACAACAAGAATCAAGACTCATAGTTGCGGACAACAGTGGTGCTAAAGAAGTACTTTGTATCCGTGTATTAGGAGGAACCAGCAAACGTTACGCTACTTTAGGCGATATCATTGTGGTGACAGTGAAAAGTGTAATACCTTCTGCTGACATTAAAAAAGGTATCGTGTCAAAAGCAGTAGTAGTTCGTACAAAAAAAGAAGTACGTCGTCCCGATGGATCATACATCCGTTTTGATGATAATGCTTGCGTTTTGTTGAACAATTCTGGTGAAATCCGTGGTAGCCGTATCTTCGGCCCTGTTGCTCGCGAATTACGTGCAACAAACATGAAAATCATATCACTTGCACCTGAAGTGCTCTAATCTTCGAAAAATAAATTAAAGATGAGTAAATTACATATCAAAAAAGGTGATACTGTTTACGTTAATACTGGTGTTGATAAAGGCAAGACTGGTCGCGTGCTCGAAGTTATCGTTGAAAAACAAAGAGCTATCGTAGAAGGTATAAATTTAGTGTCGAAAAGCACTAAGCCTAATGCAAAAAGTCCTCAGGGTGGTATCGTTAAACAAGAAGCTGCTATTCATATTTCAAACCTTAATCCGGTTGAAAAAGGAAAGCCAGTACGCGTTGGACGTAAATTGAATGAGGCTGGCAAATTAGTACGTATTTCAAAAAAATCAGGAGAGGAAATTTAAGATGAATACAGCAAGTTTAAAACAAGACTACAGAGAACGTATCGTTCCTGCCTTAATGACAGAATTTGGCTATAGTTCAGTTATGCAAGCTCCAAAACTTGAGAAAATCGTATTGAATCAAGGGCTTGGTATAGCTGTGGCTGATAAGAAAATTATCGAAGTGGCTATCAATGAGATGACTACTATCTCAGGTCAAAAAGCTGTATCGACAATGTCGAAGAAAGATATTTCGAACTTTAAATTACGTAAAAAAATGCCTATCGGTGTTCGTGTAACTTTACGTGGCGACAAAATGTATGAGTTTCTTGAAAGACTTGTACGTGTAGCTTTACCTCGTGTACGTGACTTTAAAGGTATCGAAAATAAATTGGATGGACGTGGAAATTATACACTCGGTATTACTGAGCAAATTATTTTCCCTGAAATCAATATCGACAATATCAGTCGTTTGTTGGGTATGAACATTACTTTTGTAACTACTGCTCAAACAGATGAAGAAGGTTTTGCTTTATTGAAAGAATTCGGATTACCATTTAAGAAAAACTAATAAGAAGATATGGCAAAAGAATCAATGAAAGCCCGCGAGGTAAAAAGAGCCAAGCTGATAGCAAAATATGCTGCAAAACGTGAACAAATTTTAGCTGATGGCAACTACGATGCTCTTCAAGCTTTACCACGTAATTCGTCGCCTATACGTGCGCACAACCGTTGTAGTATCACCGGTCGTCCAAAAGGTTATATGCGTCAATTCGGAATATCACGTATTCAATTCCGCGAAATGGCTTCAAAAGGTCTTATCCCCGGAGTGAAAAAAGCAAGTTGGTAATACATAATATCCCATAATTTGTCCTTAAGGTCAAATTATGGGTTTTAGTATTTCAATAAAATATACTATCTTTGCAGCCCTTTTGGTTTAAAAAGGTAGATTTATTATTAATTAAATATTGTCCCGAAGGCCGGGATCAATTTAAAAACAATTTTTATGACAGATCCAATCGCTGATTATTTAACCCGATTGAGGAACGCTATCAAAGCGAA
Organism: Paludibacter sp.; assembly: GCA_017989795.1. Taxonomy (GTDB): domain Bacteria; phylum Bacteroidota; class Bacteroidia; order Bacteroidales; family Paludibacteraceae; genus Paludibacter. The sequence continues at coordinate 15,291 of JAGNPC010000001.1, forward strand.
CCACCGTGTGGTGGAAGTTCCTGCATCGAACTTAAAAAAGGAACTGACCCGCATTCTTCACGAAAAAGGGTATATCCTTAACTACAAATTTGTTGAGGAAGGACCTCAGGGAACTATTAAAATAGCCTTGAAGTATGATCCAGTAAACAAAGTAAACTCTATCAAGAAACTCATTAGAATTTCTACTCCAGGTTTACGTCAATATGTTGGCTACAAAGAAATGCCACGCGTTTTAAATGGTTTAGGTATTGCTATCCTTTCTACTTCGAAAGGTGTAATCACGAACAAAGAAGCTTCTGATCTTAAGGTTGGTGGTGAAGTTATATGTTACGTTTATTAATAAAGGGAGGAAAGAAAAATGTCAAGAATTGGAAAATTGCCCATTAATATTCCTGCTGGAGTAACTATAACGGTACAGGATAGTGTAGTGACTGTTAAAGGTCCTAAAGGTACACTTACACAAGATATTGCAGAAAACCTTATTATTGCTATTGAAGGCAATGTACTTACAGTTTCTCGTCCTGACGACGAAAAACAAAACCGTGCTAACCATGGTTTGTATCGTGCTTTGATTCAAAACATGGTAGTAGGTGTTTCTGAAGGATACAAAAAAACACTTGAACTTATTGGTGTTGGTTATCGTGTTTCTAATCAAGGACAAGTTCTTGAACTTGCACTTGGATATACGCACAATATATTTTTAGGATTACCTGCCGAAATTATTGTTGAAACTAAAACTGAACGTAATCAAAATCCTTTGATTATTTTACAAAGTGCAGACAAACAACTTATCGGACAAGTGTGTGCTAAAATTCGTTCGTTCCGCAAACCGGAGCCTTACAAAGGCAAGGGAGTTCGCTTCCAAGGTGAAGTTGTACGTCGTAAAGCTGGTAAATCGGCTGGTAAAAAATAACTAACGTAAATAAGTGAAAGTATGTCAGTAAAATCAAATAGAAGAATTAGAATAAAAGCACATATCCGTCATAAAGTGTCGGGTACAGCTATCAAACCTCGTTTGACCGTATTTCGCAGCAATGCTCAGATTTACGCTCAAGTTATCGACGATGTACAAGGTGTTACATTAGCATCTGCTTCATCATTGGGTTTAAAAGAAAAAGTATCAAAAACTGAGCAAGCTGCCAAAGTTGGTGCACTTGTTGCAAAAGTAGCTCAGGAAGCTGGTATTACGCAAGTGATATTTGACCGTAATGGTTATTTATATCACGGTAGAGTTAAACAATTGGCCGAAGCAGCACGCGAAGCAGGTCTTAAATTTTAATCAGGTAAGGCAACAAATATATGAATAAAGTAAAATCAACCAACGATCTGGAATTAAAAGACAGATTAGTAGCCGTTAACCGTGTTACAAAAGTAACAAAAGGTGGACGTACGTTCAGTTTTTCGGCTATTGTTGTTGTAGGTAACGAAGATGGTATAGTAGGATGGGGACTTGGTAAAGCAGGTGAAGTAACAGCTGCAATTGCTAAAGGAACAGAAGCTGCCAAAAAGAATCTGATTAAAGTACCTGTATTAAACGGTACAATTCCTCACGAGCAATTATCAAAATTTGGTGGTGCACAGGTTTACATTCAACCAGCATCTCATGGTACTGGAGTTAAAGCAGGTGGTGCGATGCGTGCAGTATTAGAAAGTGTTGGTGTTACCGACGTTTTGGCTAAATCTAAAGGTTCGTCGAATCCACATAACCTTGTTAAAGCTACTATTGTAGCTCTTGGTGAATTGCGCGACGCTCATACTGTAGCTCAAAACCGTGGTATCTCATTAAGTAAAGTGTTTAACGGTTAATTTATTAAGAAACATGGCAACAATAAAAATAAAACAAGTTCGTAGTAAAATCAAATGTCCTCAAGTTCAAAAATTGACTCTTGAAGCATTAGGTTTGAAAAAAATGAATGCCGTAGTTGAACACGAAGCTAATCCTTGTATTTTAGGAATGGTGGCTAAAGTGAAACACTTGGTAGAAGTAATTAAATAATTATTATTCTTTAGACTCTTTAAATTAAAAGATATGAATTTAAGTAATTTAACCCCTGCAGTTGGTTCGGTTAAGACTCGCAAACGTATCGGTCGTGGTACCGGTTCTGGTTTAGGCGGAACTTCTACTAAAGGGCACAAAGGTCAAAAATCACGTTCGGGTTATTCAAAGAAAATTGGATTCGAAGGTGGTCAGATGCCTATTCAACGTCGTTTACCAAAATTTGGTTTTAAAAACGTTAATCGTATTGAACATAAAGCTATTAATATCGAAACTTTGGAATTGATAGCAACTGCACAAGGTATAACTAAAATCGGTTTAAATGAATTACGCACTGCGGGATTTGTTTCTAAAACTGCTTTAGTAAAAATTCTTGGCAAAGGAACGCTTTCTGTGAAAATTGAAGTGGAAGCAAATGCTTTCTCTAAAACAGCCGAGGATGCAATCGTGGCTGCAGGTGGAACCGTAGTAAAATTATAACAACATGAAATTCATCGAGACACTAAAAAATATCTGGAAAATTGAGGACCTTCGTAGTCGACTTCTTACAACTATTTTGTTTGTATTGGTTTATCGTTTTGGTTCGTATGTAGTTCTTCCAGGTATTGACCCAACCGCTTTAACAGCGTTAAAAGCTCAAACCAGTGGTGGTTTATTAGCATTGTTGGATATGTTCTCAGGTGGTGCCTTTGCAAATGCTTCGGTATTTGCTTTGGGTATTATGCCATATATTTCGGCATCTATTGTTATTCAGCTATTAGGAATCGCTGTTCCGCATTTTCAAAAAATGCAACGTGAAGGCGAGAGTGGTCGTCGTAAAATGAATCAATATACTCGATACCTTACAGTAGCAATTTTGCTACTGCAAGGACCATCGTACTTGATTAATTTAAGTGTTCAAATGGCTCAGGCTGGAGCATCTATGCCCGAAACATTTTGGTTCACTATTTCATCTACGTTGATTTTAGCTGGTGGTAGTATGTTTGTTATGTGGCTTGGTGAGCGTATTACTGACAAAGGAATTGGAAATGGTATTTCATTTATCATTCTTGTTGGTATTATATCTCGTTTTCCAGGTGCGGTTATCAAAGAGTTTGCTTCACGTTTAAATGACGCTGGTGGTGGATTGATAATGTTCTTGCTCGAAATTATTTTCTTATTATTAGTTATCGCAGCGTCTATACTTCTTGTTCAAGGAACTCGCAAGATTCCAGTACAATATGCAAAACGTGTTGTTGGTAACAAGCAATATGGTGGTGTTCGTCAGTATATTCCTTTAAAAGTGAATGCTGCTGGTGTTATGCCGATTATTTTCGCGCAAGCCATTATGTTTATTCCTGTTACTTTAGCTGGATTTACTCATTCTGAAGCTGTAAATAGCTTTGTAGGAGCATTCATGAATAATACTGGTTTTTGGTACAATATGGTGTTTGGTTTAATGATTATTGCATTTACATATTTTTATACTGCAATTACTATTAATCCAACTCAAATGGCTGAAGAAATGAAGCGTAATAATGGTTTTATTCCAGGAATTAAACCTGGCAAACGTACAGCTGAATATCTTGATGATATCATGTCTCGTATTACTTTGCCTGGATCAATTTTTCTTGCTGTAGTAGCTATTATGCCTGCTTTTGCATCATTGCTTGGAATAAATCAAGAGTTTGCACAGTTCTTTGGTGGTACCTCACTACTTATTCTTGTGGGTGTTGTATTAGATACATTGCAGCAAATTGAAAGTCACTTATTAATGCGTCATTATGATGGCTTGATGAAATCAGGTCGTATTAAAGGACGTACAGGTGGTGTTTCAGCTTACTAAAAATTGAAGGAAATGATATATTTGAAATCTGATGATGAAATCGAATTACTTCGTATTAGTAATCAGATAGTAGCTAAAACGTTAGCTGAAATTGCCAAGATAATTGCTCCTGGTGTTACTACTGAAGATTTAAATAAATTGGCCGATACCTATATTAGAGATAATGGCGGTATTCCAGGTTTTTTAGGTTATCATAATTATCCGAAGTCTATTTGTACATCGGTTAACGATGAAGTGGTTCACGGTATACCTTCTAATAAAGTTATACTTAAAGACGGAGATGTGGTTTCGGTTGATTGTGGAGTTTTGAAAAATGGTTTTCACGGTGACTCTGCTTATACTTTTTGTGTAGGCGATGTTAATCCTGAAATTATTAATTTACTCCGTACTACGAAAGAATCCCTTTATAAAGGAATCGAAGAAGCTCAAGAAGGAAAAAGATTGGGTGATGTTGGTTTTGCTATACAAAACCATTGTGAACAACGAGGTTACTCTGTTGTACGTGAAATGATAGGGCACGGCGTTGGCCGTAGCTTACATGAATCGCCCGAAGTTCCTAATTATGGCAGACGTGGTAATGGTGTAATGCTTAAATCAGGAATGACTATAGCTATAGAACCAATGATTAATATGGGGAAACGTCAGTTATCTTTTGATAAAGATGGTTGGACTACTCGAACAATTGATCGCAAAATTTCAGCTCACTTTGAGCATTCAATTGCAATACGTAAGGGAAAGGCAGATATATTATCATCATTTGAATTCATTGAACAAGTTTTAGGAAAAAAAGCAATATAATTTATGGCCAAGCAAGCAGCTATTGAACAGGATGGAACTATTATCGAAGCATTGTCAAATGCAATGTTTCGCGTAGAACTGGAAAACGGTCACGTAATAACCGCTCATATCTCAGGTAAAATGCGTATGCATTATATAAAAATTTTACCTGGTGATAGAGTTAAAGTAGAAATGTCACCCTACGACTTATCAAAAGGTCGTATATCATTCCGATACAAATAAGTATTTGTTACGGGTCATTGAAAAGAAGAAAAACAAATTAAACATCTTCATAATATGAAAGTTAGAGCATCAGTAAAAAAGCGTACCGACGATTGTAAAATTGTACGTCGTAAAGGTCGCTTATACGTTATTAACAAAAAGAATCCTAAGTACAAACAACGTCAAGGATAATTAAAATTTATAAGCAAAATAAATTAAGTTTATGGCTATAAGAATTGTAGGAGTAGATTTACCTCAGAATAAACGTGGGGAAGTTGGATTGACTTATATCTACGGAATAGGTCGCAGTAATGCAAAAAAGATTTTAGAAGAAGCTGGTGTTGATATCAACATCAAAGTAAAAGATTGGACTGACGACCAGGCAGCTAAAATCCGTGAAATCATTGGCGCCGGATACAAAGTGGAAGGTGATCTTCGTTCGGAAGTGCAAACAAACATCAAGCGATTGATGGATATTGGTTGCTACCGTGGAGTTCGTCACCGTATCGGCCTCCCAATGAGAGGACAAAGTACGAAGAATAACGCTCGTACACGTAAAGGTAAAAAGAAAACAGTTGCAAATAAGAAAAAAGCAACTAAATAAGGTTTAACTGTTAGCGAATTTTAGAAGAGCTAAAAAAATTATTTAACTAATATGGCAAAGAAAACAGTTGCAGCCAAGAAAAGAATTGTTAAAGTAGATGGTATGGGTCAATTGCACGTACACTCGTCATTTAACAATATCATTGTAACTCTTACCAACGGAACAGGACAAGTTATTTCTTGGTCTTCGGCAGGTAAAATGGGTTTCCGTGGCTCAAAGAAAAACACTCCATACGCAGCGCAAATGGCTGCTCAGGATTGCTCGAAAGTAGCATTTGATTTGGGACTACGCAAAGTGAAAGCGTATGTTAAAGGTCCAGGTAATGGTCGTGAATCTGCAATTCGTACTGTACATGGTGCAGGTATCGAAGTGATAGAAATCGTTGACGTTACACCACTTCCACATAATGGTTGTCGTCCTCCAAAACGCAGAAGAGTTTAAAATCTAATTTTTGAATCCTCATTTATCTGAGGATTCAAAAATTAAACGGTTGATTTTACCTTCAGGTATTTGATTTAGGATTGCAGTATCTAACCTCTCAGCAATCGCGGCTGTATCGGAGATTTGACCTGTAAAACAACCATTTTATAAATAATTAATAAATTTCAACATGGCAAGATATATTGGACCAAAATCAAGAATTGCCCGTAAGTTTAGTGAAGCTATTTTCGGACCTGATAAAGTATTAGCGAAGAAAAACTATCCACCTGGACAACACGGACAAAACCGTCGCAAAAAAACGTCGGAATATGGTATTCAGTTACGTGAAAAACAAAAAGCTAAATACACTTATGGTGTTTTAGAAAAACAATTCCGTAATTTATACGAAAAAGCTCAACGTACCAAAGGTGTTACCGGTGAGGTATTATTACAGCTTTTAGAGTCTCGTCTCGACAATATCGTTTATCGTTTAGGTTTCGCACCAACACGTTCTGGAGCACGTCAGCTTGTAAGCCACAAACACATTACTGTTGATGGTAAAGTTGTAAACATTGCTTCTTATCATGTACGTGCCGGACAAGTTATAGCAGTACGCGAAAAAGATAAATCAATGGAAGTTATTGCAGCTTCGTTGAATGGTTTCAACCATACAAAATATCCTTGGATTGAATTCAATGCAGCTTCTTTATCTGGTGTTTATCTTCACATTCCTGAACGCGAAGATATTCCTGAAAATATCAAAGAACAATTAATCGTTGAGTTGTACTCTAAATAATAAGTAAAACCATGGCTATATTAGCATTTCAAAAACCTGAAAAGGTTATCATGTTGGAGGCTGACGCATTTCAGGGTAAGTTTGAATTTCGTCCTCTTGAACCGGGTTACGGTATTACTATTGGTAATGCTTTGCGCCGTATTTTGCTATCTTCATTAGAAGGGTATGCTATCACTTCAATTAAAATAGCTGGTGTTGATCATGAGTATTCTACAGTGCCTGGTGTTATTGATGATGTTACTAATATTATCCTAAATCTAAAACAAGTACGTTTTAAACAAATTGTTGAAGATGTAGATAGTGAAAAAGTTACCATTAATGTTTCTGGTGTAACTGAATTCAAGGCAGGAGATATCGGTAAGTATTTTTCAGGATTTGAAGTTTTAAATCCTGAGTTGATTATTTGTGAACTTGATGCAGCGGCAAATTTCCAAATCGATTTAGCAATTAGCAAAGGTCGTGGATATTCTCCTGCAGAAGAACACAAATCGGCTAATACCGAAGTAGGAATTATCCCAATTGATGCTATCTTTACACCAATACGTAATGTAAAATATAGTATCGAAAACTATCGTGTAGAACAAGTTACAGATTACGAAAAACTTGTAATTGACATCACTACCGATGGATCAATACATCCAAAAGATGCTTTGAAAGAGGCTGCTAAAATTCTGATTCATCACTTTATGCTTTTCAGCGATGAGAAAATCTCGTTGGAGGTAGTAGAAGGTGAGGAAAGCGATGAGTTTGATGAGGAAATATTACACATGCGTCAATTGTTTAAAACAAAATTAACAGATCTTGAACTTTCAGTGCGTGCACTTAATTGTTTGAAAGCTGCTGATGTTGAAACTTTAGGCGAATTGGCTAGTTTCCACAAACATGATTTACTGAAATTCCGTAATTTTGGTAAAAAATCGCTTACTGAATTGGATGAGAAATTAGAAAGCCTCAATCTATCTTTCGGTATGGATCTTTCAAAGTATAAATTAGATAAAGAGTAAAAAATGAGACACAATAAAAAATTCAATCATTTAGGTCGTAAAACGGCTCATAGAAAGGCAATGTTGTCGAACATGGCTATTTCTCTTATCCAGCATAAGAGAATTGCTACCACACTTGCTAAAGCAAAAGCACTTAAATTATATGTTGAGCCTCTTTTGACTAAAGGTAAAGATGATACTACACACTCACGTCGTACTGTATTCTCTTATCTTCAGAATAAGGATGCCATTACAGAATTATTCCAAAATATTTCATTGAAAATTGCTAACCGTCCAGGTGGTTATACACGTATTCTTCGTACTGGTTTCCGTTTAGGAGATAACGCAGAAATGTGTATCATCGAATTAGTTGATTACAATGAAAATATGATGAAAGATAAAGCAACTAAAAAAGCTGCTCGCACACGTCGTTCATCGGTAGCTAAAAAAGCTGAAGCTGTTGTTGCTGAACCAGTAGCATCTGTTGAAGATAAAGTAGCTGAATAATTAGTATTATATATTTTTTAAAAAGCGAAATCCTTAAGGGTTTCGCTTTTTTTGTGGTGTAGTTCATTTTTATTACATTTGCATACGATATAAATTTGTAGATGATATGAGTTCAAAAGATATTATAAAGATTGATGTAGAGGCTATTTTGAAGTCACGTGCATCGAAAACTAAAGTTCCAAAGTTTCTTGTAAATTATTTAAAAAAAATTGTTCACGAACAGGAATTTAATCAGTTTTTTCGTGATCATGCGGGGTTAACAAACCTCGATTTTGTTGAGGCTGCATTTAATTATTTAGCTATAACGCTAAAAATTGAAGGTAAAGAAAATTTACCTCCAATTGGTGGAAAGTACATATTTGCAAGCAACCATCCGTTAGGTGGTTTGGATGGTGTTGCTACAGGTTATGTTATTGGTAAGCACTATGAGGGAAAAATGCGTTTTTTTTCAAATGATTTGGTTACCTTTTTAACTCCAATGCGCGACCTTTTTATTCCAATTAATAAATTTGGTGCTCAAAGCAAGAATGCTGCGGAGATGTTGCATGAGTTCTACATGTCAGATAATCAGCTTGTAACATATCCTGCAGGTGTGTGTTCGCGTAAAACTAATGGCCGTGTATGTGATTTGACATGGAAAAAGAATTTTATTACGAAAGCTATTGAATACAAGCGAGATGTTGTACCTGTTTATTTTGAAGGGCAAAATTCAAAGTTCTTTTATAACCTTGCAAATTTGAGAAAATTCTTAGGTATTAAGTTTAATATAGAAATGATGTATTTGCCTGATGAGATGTTTAAGCAAAAGAATAAAGAATTCGTTATCAAAATTGGTAAACCTATTCCATGGCAAACTTTTGATAAGTCAAAATCTCATGCTCAATGGGCCGAATGGGTTAAAGGTGTTGTTTATAGTCTCTAATTTTTTTTAAACTACAATTTTATATGAAAGTTATTTCCTATAATGTAAATGGAATTCGTGCTGCATTAACCAAAGATTTTGAAGGTTGGTTGCGAGCTGAAAATCCAGACGTTTTGTGTTTGCAAGAAACCAAAGCGCAGCCAGAGCAGATAGATACCTTGTTGTTTGCTGAAATGGGCTATACTTCTTTTTTACATTCGGCCGAAAAAAAAGGTTATAGTGGGGTGGCTATTCTTACAAAAATTTCTCCTGATAATGTGGTTGTTGGTATGGGAAACCAACGTTATGATGCTGAAGGGCGCGTTATTCGGGCTGATTTTGGCGATCTTTCAATAATTAGTGTGTACATTCCATCAGGCTCATCTGGCGATGAACGACAAACTTTTAAAATGGATTTTCTAGAGGCCTTTTTACCATTTATTCAAGAATTACTTAAAACACGTCCGAATTTAATTGTTAGTGGCGATTACAACATCTGTCATAAACCTATTGATATTAATCATCCAGAACGTCAAAATGGTGTATCAGGTTTTTTACCTGAAGAACGTGAATGGTTAGATAGGTTTGAATCAATTGGCATGGTTGATTCGTTTCGCGTATTTGACCAATCGGCCGAAAAATACAGTTGGTGGAGTTATCGTGGTGGGGCTCGTTTTCGAAATGCCGGATGGCGTATTGATTATCATTGGGTTAGCGAACCTTTGCGTTCAAGATTAAATTCAGCTTCTATCTTGTCTGATATTGTTCACTCCGATCATTGTCCTGTGTTAGTTGAACTGTCTTAAGGTTTTGTAATCAAGTGTTTTAAAATGGGTTATTGGTTAATTTAAAGATTAAAAAACAATAAATCTTAATCCATCTGATTAGTGCACTGTGATTTGTTTTTAACTTTGTATGCTTATTTACCAAAATAGAAATATAATTCATGAAGTCTAGATTTTATCAAATCGTTTGTATAGCTATAAGTGTAGTTTTGTTTACAGCATGTAATATGCTTGATTCTAATGAAGTAGAATTATCAACGGATTCACGTTTCGTTTCACTAACTTTCAAGAATGCAAATGCAGCTGATAAGAATGTTCAAACGGCTACTTTTAAAATTGTAAAAGATGATAATAGTTCTGATTCAATAATTGTAAGTGTCGATTCTTTGCCCTATAACACTGCCATCGATAGTGTTATTCCAACCTTTCGGTTTGTAAGTACTAATCGCGTTTTAGTTTTTCGAAATGATGAAAATGGTGTTCTTAAAGATTCAATCTATTTAACAGGTAAAGATACTCTCGATTTTCGTCGTGTTTTTAAGATTAAAAATTATGCATCTGATGGCATAAAGTCTTCTATATATCGAATCAAAGTGCTTGTGCATTCTCTTGAACCTGAGTTGTTGCAGTGGAGACGCTTAAATTCTTCGATAAATGACGATTTGGGTTTAGATAAAAAAGCAATCTATTTTAACAACGAGATTTTTCTTTTTTCTAATTCAGGTCAGGGTGTTTCGTTAACTAAATCAACAGATGGAGTGGCATGGACGTCATTAATTGGTGTGTCAGGACTTCCTTCAAATGTATTATTGCATAATATGGTTGTTTTCAACAACGCCATTTATTATGTTCATACTGATAACTCAATTTTCAAGAGTACTAACGGAGTTGAATGGACAAAGACATCGACCCAAAGTTATCCTTTTGAATTTAAAAATCTCTTATTTGTATTCAAATCAAAAATTTGGGTTATTGTTAAATCTGATTTAAAATACAGATTTGCAACTAGTATAGATGGTGTTGAGTGGAATGTTGAACAATCGATAGTTTTAGATTCAAATTTCCCTATCTCTGGTTTTGCTGCTTTATCGTTTAAATCGCGCACTAATCAAGATAGAGTTATTGTCGCAGGTGGATATAACAGTAATGGCGAGCTTTTAAATAAAGTGTGGTCGTCGAGTGATGGTTTATATTGGGTGGATTTTTCATCTGAAAATACAACTTTTGGTCAACGTACGGGTGTATCACTAATTCATTACGAAGATAAATTATTGTGTTTTGGTGGTGCAGATCAATTCGGGAATCAGTGGCCTAATATGTTTTTGCAATCTAAAGATGAAGGATTGAGTTGGAAGTCAGCTGATTCGTTGATGTGGGTGCGTGAAAAGTTAACTGATGGTACGTATCGTAAATATGAACGCAGATACAATCAAAACGTAATTGTGGATAAGGATAAATATATTTACTTGATTGGTGGACGAGATTCTGCTAATAATTATTTTAAAGATGTTTGGAGAGGTCGACTTAATAAATCGGTTTTTCTGATAAAATAAATATTATTTTTTATTCAAAAAAGGATCGTTGCAATTGATGTAACGATCCTTTTTGGATTAAGTCAATCGCTTTAATAATGCTATTGTTCAATTGCAAAAAATGTCGTATCTTTGCGCCACTTTTTTGTAAAAGAAAGTGTGATGGGAAATTAAGCAACTAATCACTTAATATCGAAATGCTTAAATTTTGAGTAACACAAAAAAAATTAAAAATGAAATCATTTGAATTAAAAGGAACTGTAAGAACAGGTCTTGGAAAAAAAGCTACGAAAGCTGAACGTGCTGTTGATAGTGTACCATGTGTACTTTACGGTGTAAGCGACAATGTTCACTTTTCGACAACTAACAGCGACTTGCGTAAGTTGATTTACTCGCCAGAGGTGTTTGTAGTAGATCTTAGTGTTGATGGTAAAACTTGTAAAGCTGTAATGAAAGCATTGCAATTTCATCCAGTAACTGATAAAGTTTTGCATATCGACTTTTTAGAAGTAACTGAAACGAAGCCTGTAGTTGTTGAGATTCCAGTTAAATTAGAAGGTTTGGCCGAAGGTGTTAAAGCCGGGGGTAAATTAGCGCTCGAAATGCGTAAACTAAAAGTAAAAGGATTGTATACGCAAATTCCTGAAAACATTGTAATTGATGTTACGCCACTTGGTTTAGGTAAAACAGTTCAGGTTGCTGCCGTTTCGGTTGAAAATCTTGAAGTTTTAAATGCTAAAAACGCTGTTGTTTGTCAGGTTAAATTGACAAGAGCTGCTCGTGGTGCTGCTGCCGCAGCTGCTGCAGGTAAAAAATAATTTTAATTGCTAGAACAGACTACATACGGTAGTCAGTTCTAGCATTTTAATTTTAAAATTACAAAAAGATGAAACGAGCTCTTCAAATAAACTTTGACACACAAGGAAATGTTTATTGCGAGTTCTCCCGCCAAAGCGGGACAAGCTATGTGACTAATAAAAATCAATTATAAACACATGAAATACTTAATTGCAGGTTTGGGTAATATTGGTAATGAATACCATAATACTCGCCACAATATAGGATTTAGGATATTGGACGCTTTTGCCGAAGCGTCCAATGTTTTTTTTGCAGATAACCGTTATGGTGCTACAGCCGAAGTTAAGGTTAAAGGTCGTACTTTGATTTTGCTAAAACCTTCCACGTTTATGAACTTAAGTGGTAACGCACTTCGATATTGGATGCAAAAAGAAAATATACCTGTTGAAAATGTGCTGGTTGTAGTCGACGATTTGGCTTTGCCTTTTGGCACACTGCGTTTAAAACCTAAAGGTTCGGATGCTGGTCATAATGGATTGAAAAACATACAGGAGGTGTTGGGGCACTCAGATTATGCTCGTTTACGTTTTGGTGTAGGAAGCAATTTTGCTAAAGGCAGACAAGTGGAGTATGTTTTGGGTAAGTGGAGTGATGAAGAATCGTTAAAACTTGGTGAACGTGCCGAAAAATGTGCTGAGATTATTAAGAGCTTCTGTTTAGCTGGTATGCAGCTTACAATGACGCAGTTTAATGGGAAGTGATTTATGAAAACAGAGGTTCGTATTGATAAATGGCTTTGGGCAGTTCGCTTGTTTAAAACTCGCTCACTCGCTTCTGAAGCATGTAAGAAGGGTAAAGTGCTGATTCAAAATGTACAGGTGAAGCCTTCGCGAAATGTTCGTGTGGGCGATGTGATTGGAATAAAGCGTAATCCTGTGTTGTTTTCCTTTAAAGTGTTAGCTTTGTCCGAGAATAGAATGAATGCAAAGCTCGTTTCAGGTTTTATGGATAATGTGACGACAACTGATCAGCTTGAGCTTGCTGAGCTTGCCCGACTAGCAGCACAAAATGGTCGTGATAGAGGTGCTGGTAGACCAACTAAAAAGGACAGACGTGATATAGATGAATTTTTTGAGCCAGTTTTTATGGATGAGGATGGTGACTGGGATTTTGAAGATAAAGAGGTGGTTTAATGATTGTTTTGCGAATAACATTTTAATAAAAATGAAATATGTTTATAGCTAGTAGATTAAAAAAGGAGAATATTTGTGAATATCTGCTTTATATGTGGCAGGTTGAGGATATTATTCGTGCCTTTGGTTTGGATATTGAAAAGATAAATCAGGCAATTATTACAGCTTATCCGGTAACTGAGGAGGTTGATCGCAAAACGATGTACGAATGGTATGAAAGTTTAATTGAAATGATGCGCTTAGAGAATGTACAAGAAAGTGGTCATTTGCAATTGAATAAAAATATAATTATTGATTTGGTTGATTTTCATGAACTTGTGATTAAATCGGGCCAAGTGCCAGCTTATAATGCCAAATTTTTTCATGTGTTGCCATTCATAAATCAATTTCGCACGAAATCGGAAGCTGGTTTATCTGACATAGAATTATGTTTCAATTTTATGTATGGTATTATGGTTCTTCGAATGAAAAAAATCGAAATCAAGCCAGAGACAAATCAAACATTAACTGAAATCAGCAAATTTCTTGTTTTACTTGCTAAAAATTATCAGTTGTATAAAAATGGAGAACTTGATTTGGAATCGTAATCAGTGAGATGCGTAATTTTAAGAAAAAAGTTGTATTTTTGACTGAAATTTGAACTTTTTATTTCTTTTTTGAATTGATTAATTGTCATTTCTTATTTCCATAGTTTTCGGACTTGTATTAAGTACATTTTTAAACAAACACATAATAATATGAAACGTCCATATTTGCATAATTATTAGTATAAAATATAATGATTATTTAAATAAGGTTAGTTCCATCTGACAACTAAAAAACAAATTATAAACAGATGAAAGGAATTGTATTAGCTGGAGGTTCTGGCACGCGTTTATACCCTATCACTAAAAGTATTTCGAAGCAAATTATTCCAGTTTATGATAAGCCGATGATTTATTATCCCTTATCGGTTCTTATGTTGGCTGGCATACGTGAGATTTTAATTATTTCTACTCCGCACGATATTCATTTATACGAAAACTTGCTAGGTGACGGCAAAGAATTAGGTATGCGTCTGGAGTATGCCGTACAACCATCGCCAGATGGGTTGGCGCAAGCGTTTATTATTGGTGAAGAGTTTATTGGTGATGATAGCGTTTGTATGGTTCTTGGCGATAATATATTTTATGGTTTCGACTTTTCGCGTACATTGCGTGAAGCTGCTGAACTGAAAGATGGTGCTATGGTGTTTGGGTATTATGTGAAGGATCCTGAACGATATGGTGTAGCCGAGTTTGATACCGATGGTAAAGTGTTGAGTTTAGAAGAAAAACCGTTAGAACCAAAATCTAATTATGCAGTAACGGGTTTGTATTTTTATGGCAACGATGTCGTATCTAAATCGAAAAACTTAAAACCGTCAAAACGTGGTGAGTTGGAAATTACCGATTTGAATAGATTATATCTCGAAGAAGGGCGTTTGAAAATGAGTATCATGGGACGTGGTATGGCTTGGCTTGATACTGGTACGCATGATAGCTTGCTCGAAGCTTCAAATTTCATTTCTACCATCGAAAACCGTCAAGGTTTGAAGGTTGCTTGTATCGAGGAAATTGCTTATAGGAATGGCTATATTACGAAGGAGCAATTGCTTCAACTTGCAGAGCCTTTGAAGAAAAATTATTATGGCGAATATCTAATCAAGATATCGAATGAAATCATTTGATTTGATGTTATAATTTTAGAATATAATTATATTTTTAATGGAAATAATAAAAACGCCCATTGAAGGGCTCTTAATTATAAAACCTCGTGTGTTTGCTGACGCACGCGGTTTTTTTATTGAATCGTATAACGAAGCAAGGTATCGTGAAGCTGGTGTTGATGTCTCTTTCTGCCAGGATAATCTATCGAAATCGCAGTATGGGGTTATACGTGGGTTGCACTATCAACTAGCGCCTCACAGTCAGTCGAAGTTGGTGTCGGTGGTCCTGGGCACTGTTTGGGATGTGGCCGTCGATTTGCGAAAAGGCTCTGCTACCTATGGACAATGGTATGGTGTAGAGTTGAATGATGTGGAGAAAACACAATTCTTTGTTCCTAAGGGATTTGCTCATGGTTTTTCGGTACTTAGCGAAACGGCAATTTTTTCCTATAAGTGCGACGATTTATACAATCCTCATTTAGAGCGTGGGTTAATGTATAATGATCCCACTTTAAATATTGATTGGAAAATACCTGCTGAAAAGGCTTTAATTTCGGATAAAGATTTAAAGCATCCCTTTTTAGCTGATGTGGACACAAATTTTTGATAAATAGTAAAATCCAATAAAATGAATATTTTAGTTACCGGGAGCAATGGCCAATTGGGAAATGAGATTAGAGTTGCTTCTAAATTGTTTCCAGTTTTTAATTACTTTTTTACTGATGTAGCAGAATTGGATATTTGTAATAAGTTGGCGCTTGAGGTGTTTGTGAAACAAAATGGCATTCACGCTATTGTAAACTGTGCCGCATACACAGCAGTTGATAAGGCCGAAGATGATATTGAATTATGTTATCGAATTAATCGAGATGCTGTACGAAATATTGCCGAAGTAGCTGCTTTAGGCAATGTAAAGGTTATTCATGTATCTACCGATTATGTTTTTGATGGAACAAGTCATGTTCCACTTACTGAGGAAATGTCAACAGCTGCTTTGGGTATTTATGGAAAGTCCAAGCTGGAAGGGGAAAATGAGTTGCTTTCAACTTGTTCTAGTGCTGTTGTGGTACGCACATCATGGCTTTATTCATCATTTGGAGCCAATTTTGTAAAGACGATGATTAAATTAGGTACTGAGCGCGATACCCTAAATGTTATTTTTGATCAAGTAGGTACGCCAACCTATGCTGCTGATTTAGCTCAGGCAATTTTGCAAATTCTTCAATCTGATCAATTTGTATCGGGCATCTATCATTATTCGAACGAAGGTGTATGTAGCTGGTACGATTTTACAAAAAAAATTCATAAACTTGCCGGTGTTAGCTGTCAAGTGAAGCCGATCGAAACCAAAGATTATCCTACTCGTACACCGCGTCCGCATTACAGCGTGCTCAATAAATCCAAGATTAAAGCAGTATATGGAATTGAAATTCCATATTGGGAAGATAGCTTGGAGAAATGTATAGTGTTATTAAATGCTTCTAAATAGGTGTTGATTTAATTGTCACGGAAATATCTTAGATGGCGTAGCTTGTTTACAGTTCAAGTAATCCACTTGGTAGATCTACTGTAATGCGTTTTTTGTCGTGGTCAATTTCTTGTATGTATTCTTCGCCCACAGGTATAAGAAGTTCGTCGTCATCAGTGGGGATTACAAATAGCGTATTCTCAGTTGTTTGATCAACTTCCGAAATGACGCCAATTTCACCAGCATTTACATCGATAAGTGTAAATCCTACAAAATAATCGAGTTCAATTTCATCTGCCTCAACTTTGTCGAGGTAGGTTTTAGGTAAATAGACAGGCTGGTTAGAGAACTGACGGGCTTTGTCCTCGTTGTCTATATCTTGAAGTTTGATAAGTGCTGTTTGGCTTGATTTGAAACGGTATTCGTCAATAAAAAAGGGTACAAATATTCCTTGCATTTCAATTACAATATAAGGTGCTTTTTGTGTGTCGAATACATCGCTAGTGAAACTGAATGACATTTCGCCATGAATGCCATGTGGTTTAATAATTTGCCCAATAGGGAATAGCTCGTCTTTTAAAATCATAAATATACCTATTGTTGTTTTTTTTTGCTTATTAATACAGCAATTGTTTGCTTAATGGATAAGTTGCAAAGGTAGCAAAATGAAATGAACAAGACAAGGTTTTGATGTACATATTCCGGTGATACCCGTTCACGTTTTCCGGTGATATCCGTTCACTATTTGTTCAAAAACGATTAGGCAGATGTAAAATTAATACTTTTTTCTTAGACTTTCTCCTTTTAATTGAAATCGTATTGATTTATGAACGATTCTGTCTAAACAGGATTCCGCAATCAATTCATTTCCAATAACCGCATACCAATCATTTACTGGTAATTGACTGGATATTATCAATGCTTTTTTTCGATATCTGTCATCAACAATCTGTTGAAAGTCGTTTTGTTGCTGCCCCTCTAGTACTTTCATGCCAAAGTCATCAATGATTAACATGTCCACCCGTGAGAGTTTTTCCATGAATCGTATTTCTTGTCCTTGCAATCGTTCGAGTTTAATTCTGTCTAATAACTTTTGCAGGGTGAAAAACACGACATTAAATCCCAATCTACATGCTCTATCGCCCAATGCAACAGCCAGATAGGTTTTTCCAGTTCCTGTTGGTCCGTTGATAACAATTGTTTGTCCATTACGCACAAATTCACATGTCCCTAACTGCGCCACAGTAGTTGCGTCAACACCTCTGGCGGTATCATAATCCAACTCCTCAAAGGAGGCTGGATAAGGAAACATGGCTTCTTTTAGCAGTCTAGCAATACGGTTTGTTTTTCGGGTGTCTTGTTCGGTTTGCAACATAAGTTGGAGTCCATCAAGGAGTGAGAGTTTGTCGGCTCTGCGTGTTTCGCAAAGGGATGTCCAACAATCGGCCATCCCTGGAAGCTTCAGTTTGTGAAGCGATTTTTCAATTTCTTGCATACAATGATTTTTTAATTGATTATTTAAAATATGAGTTTCCTCGCATATTTTCATGATTAGTTGGCTGTGGATTAATACGTTTCTCGTTTTCGCTTTGTGATTTAGCCACATTGATATTGCTGATTACATTTTGCAGGAACTTACCCGAGTACGACTTGTTTTGGATCGCAATCTGGCAGGCTTGTTCAAAATCGGCTATTGGTGTTTTTCTACCTATCGAGAGCATATAATCACAGGTTTTGTATTTGAACTCTGGTGGAATGTTACGTTGTTCCAAATCCAGAAACATGTCCGATACAAGTTGCTTAAATACAGAACTTTGCTTTTCAGCCTTTTCTTGATAATAGTCCGGCGAACGGCTTAAAATAGCGTTGGAATTGGATGCCAGATGTTCTTTTTTGTGTGTATGCCCAAAGCCAAAGTGGCGCTCATGTGTAGCCACTAATTCACCGTTTACAAAGATCTTGACCAATGTGCGGGTGTAAATAACATGACTTCGTTTTCCGATATGGACAAAAGGAACCGAGTAGTAATGTTTGTCGCGTGCCAAATAAACAAATCCGTCGTTACGCACTTGCAAATCGCAGCTAAACTTCATTTCATAAGGCTGTTCGGGCAAAGGGGATAGGGTCTGCTTCTCTACGGCAAAGAATTGCTCTTGACGACTATATGGACGTTGTTGCATGCGTGTCTGATTGTGTTCAAGCATTTTCTGCGATACAGCCTCATTCAACTCCTCCAATGAATAAAAAGTGGTGTTGCGTAGCTTGGCATACACCCGCCTGTAAATAATCTTCACCTGGTTCTCTACCAATGCCTTGTGTGTAGGAGAATAAGGGCGAGTGGGGATGGTTACAAAATGATAGTAATTACCCATGTCTTCCAATGCTTTGTTGAGTGTTGGTTCGTACTTATCCGCCTTTATTACAGCCGATTTAAGGTTGTCTGTTACCAAAATCTTAGGTACGCCCCCTATGGCTTCCATGCACTTGGAAATGGCATATAGGAAATCTTCCACTCGTTGTGTTGGAATACAAAGCGCGAAGGCGTAATCCGAATAAGGTAAACAAGCCACAAATACCTGTACCTTAACCACTTCACCTGTTTCTGTGTTTGCGTATTGCAATGTATCGCCCGCAAAATCGACATACACCTTCTCGCCTGGAACGTATGTACCAGTCAATACCGTTGTAGGCGTACAGGCTGCCAATTGTTGTTTTAAGTGATGGAAAAACTGTGACTTACGATAACCATCAGGATGCTTGGCAATGTAATCCTGCCAAACCAAAAAACGCGTTACATGTTTATGCCCTAACGAGATCTTAAAATGGGGCAACTCATCCAGAAACGTTTGATGCCGATAATCGGTGTATGCAGGATTTCCTGCTCTGAAGCGTGCTTCAAGTTCTGGATCTTCCATTTTCAATACATCTCTGAGCGACAATGGATCATTCCCAAAGAATCGAACATAATTATTTACCGTCTCTTTGTTTATATCCAAATCCTTGGCGATTTGACGGTTAGATACGCCGTTCTCACTCAATTGGAGAACTTGTTTTATTCTACTCATACTTGCTGATTTTCCTGCCATATTACCTTTGCTTTGTTGGGTGATTTTAAAGATGCAAAGGTACAAGTGAATGTTCGAGTGAACGGATATGCTCCGGAAAATGAAAAGTGCCAATCCGTGAACGGGTATGCTCCGGAAAGTGCTGATAACAAAACTACTAATTTCAAAAAGTGAACGGGCATGCTCCGGAAAATAGATGATTTTCGCTCGCCGAAAATAGGGTGAACGGGCATGCTCCGGAATTTGGGGAATTTTGTTGCAGTTTTTTGTCTTTTCATCCTGTTTGAAGCCTATTTTTAGCGCAAATGGACATAAAAAACGTGGTTTTGAATGGTCAACTTTCAGTTTAAAACTGAAAAAATTCTATTCGAAAGTGGGTGGGTATGCTCCGGAATATGCAT
>JAGNPC010000217.1 GCA_017989795.1 Paludibacter sp.
CGAATTGAAGTTCAACTGATAACGAAAAGCTGCTTTACCATAATCGTACTGTGTACGGATAGCGCCAACTGAGGCGTTTTTTTGCTTTTGCTCGTATTTTACACGCCATAGCATTTGTACTGTTCTTTTTGGCGCAAAATCGGCTTGCAACAGATAATCGGAACCAATACTAGGAGCATTAACGCCATACTTAAGCCAAGGAAATTGATAACTATCGGCATAAACAGCAAATTTCCATTTGCTAAAAGGACGAATTTCAGCGCCAATATAAAAGCCATTTTCATTGTTTACGCGGCTATTTTCGGCAAATGCATTGGCATAAAAAGTGTCGTATTTGGGTGAATAATAGCGCCATAATGCAACAACACTTACCGTACTTAAAGGTGAAAATAGAATCCCATTTACAGAAGCTAATCCATTTTTGGAAGTGTAAGCGCTTTCGCCAAAAAAATTAAGAGTTGCTACTCTAAATCGGTAATCGACACCAGCAGTCGTTAGTTTATCGCCTCTAAAATAATTCAGATTGTAAGGTGCAATATCGGGATTGTAAACGCTCGAAAGCGTAGAATGCGCCATGGTAAATCCGAAACGAGCCATTTTAATTCGTGTAGAAACATTGGCTCCTAAGTTTTGCATACCTATGGTTGAACGTTTATCATTTTCAGTAAATGTGCGGTGTAAGCCTGTTTTATAAAACGATGAAAACTGCTCACTAGCTGTATCAGAGTCCATGTTTCGATAAGAATAGAAACAACTTAACTCTGTGTTTTTAAACTTCATAGTAGCCCCAACTCCACGCAGAAAATTAAATTCATCAGTGGAACTGAATTTTTTCAATCCATTACTTCTATTCACAACATTCAAAACGTACGACGATTTGGACGTTCCATAACCCATGTTAAAAACCAACCCTTGTCCAAAAGATGCCCGATAATCGCCTACTACAATGGTTTTAAATTTCCAAAAATCATTTAGTTGAAAATGGGCCGAATAAGAGTCAAAACCTTTGTGTGTATCTCCCCAAAACTGCTCACCAGCATCCTTTTCCGCCACAGCGCCTAGTGAAAATTTATTTTTGTATTTAAAATTATATTTAAGCGAACTATACACGGGCGATCCCAAATACGGAGTTTCCATTACATCT
Source organism: Paludibacter sp. (assembly GCA_017989795.1). Classification (GTDB taxonomy): domain Bacteria; phylum Bacteroidota; class Bacteroidia; order Bacteroidales; family Paludibacteraceae; genus Paludibacter. Next base: position 1,145 of record JAGNPC010000217.1, read on the forward strand.
GAGTCATCGAGAACAGCTTCATAGCCTTTTTTAAGCTGTGCAGTTTTATCAAACCGTAATAAAACATCCGATTTTCCATACTTGAAGATCTCATTCCAGTATATTTTTTCGGCCGTTTCATTGGCATTACCAAGCGTAACGAAGGGTAATAAGCGTCGCACATCAGTCATATCCAAGCCTTCAACTAATTGCAATTCGTACAACGAATTAAAACGCTTATTTTTATAAAGATATGCAAGAATATTCTCTATTTGGATATCCGATAGAAAAGGTAATTTCTCGAGATTTTCGCGACTTGCAGAATTCATCTGAATGGGCATTTCGAGAAACCCAATAAGATCGTTGTAGAACGATTCATAGTCAATTTCTTCATCCGTTTCGGCAGAATACTGTTCAAAAATATCCTGAATGGTTTCATCAGCAGCATTTTCCTTTTGCGAGTACACATTTCCGCCTACGAAGCACAAAAACGCGATTAGAAGCCAAATTTTAAAATTCATACCTTTACTTATTTTGGAAAGAATAATGAATTGCGGCTCGCGAGTTTAATCCCAACACCGGATGTAAATCGGCTGTAAGATGCATTTTAAGCCCTTTCAGCTTAAAACCAAAACCCAAAGATGGCACCAAATATTGGGCTTTATACACGCCCGTTTTAATAGTAATAAAATCCTTTAATGTGTATTCAAATCCACCAGCCACACGATAAGTAGCAGTCATATTCTTATCAAATTGAGCCAACATTTTAAAATCGTCGGTCATTTGCCATTTTGTACCAAAACTAAAAACGGAAGGTATAATTTTGGGATTATAAGCCGTTTTGAGAAGGATTTGAGAAGGATTAAAGGTTGAAAAGCCAACCGTAACAACTGGCGAAACCTGCACCTGCAAGCCAAACTGAGGCACAAAAACGGCGCTTCGTTTGTTTATTTCAACAAAATAGACCGAGTAATAATTAGCTTGCACACCCAACTGAAAGATGTTACCGAAATTACGTGATAAGGCTACACCTGCTAACAGTTCATTGTACTGATCATAGCCCGTATAACTTGCTACCGCAGTAATATTGAGCAATTTAGCAGGAACGAGCACGCCAATTGTTTTAACTGACAGTTCCTTGAGTAGAAACTTATTTTCGTACGAAAGCTGAACATTGAACTGGTCTGCAGAACCTCCTGCTGCTGGATTCTGAAATGCCGAATAATACTGATTTTCAGCCACTGAAGCATCGGAAACGGAATTTGATGCAGGTAAAGAATTGTATGACTGAGCAGAAAGCACCCCGCTGATTAAAAGTAAAAATACAATAAATTTATTCATAGAAAAAAAACAATAAATAAGTAAACAAATAACAACCAAATTCTCTAATTTGCTGCAAAAATAAGAAAATTAATTAATTTTTATACACTAAAAGCAAGCCGAAATTACATATTTATTAGAAATGGAATACAAATTGAAAAATATTAGTTCAATTCTGGCTAAAAAAATGACAAAATTGTATCAGACTTAATTATTTATCTATATATTTGCAAATCCAAAAAATGCGTATCCTATTTAAATATAGCTTTTTAGCTTACATCAAAACAACGATAAAAAAGAGCACAAAAAAAATCTAATAGCTATGGCTTTAAAATTCATAAATATTTTTGCAAAACTTTATAAGAGAAAAAAAGAGGAAGAATCAGCAAAAACCAAAATAAGGCGAAGAATACGTAACAAAAAAAATATTCTGAGCGATATGGAAAAATCAGAAAGTTCAAGATTGGTTTTTCAAAAAATTGAAGAGCTTCCTGAATTTATTAACGCAAAATCTGTTTTGTTGTACTGGTCGCTCCCCGATGAATTGCCAACGCATATTTTCATTGAAAAATGGTGCAAAACAAAACAAATATTACTACCCATGGTAAAAGAAGACAGAATGCTGATAAAGCCTTTTGTAAGTACTAAAGACCTGCATAAAAGCGATATGGGTATTTGGGAACCAGCCACACAAAACGAATACTTAAAACAGATAGACATAGTGTTGGTACCAGGCATAGCATTCGACAAATCGAAAAACCGCTTAGGTAGAGGCAAGGGCTACTACGATCGGTATTTTATGAGTAAAAACGTAACCAAAGTTGGTATATGCTATGATTTTCAACTGCTCGAAAACGTTCCTGCTGAAACGCACGATATAAAAATGGATATTATAATAACTCCAAATTATACAGTAAGATAAAACGCTTATTTTTAAAAAGAATTAATCACCTTTATTTTTGTAATAGGGGTGATTTTTTTTTCGACTAAATCAATATTTTGCCATAATAAACGAGTGTTTGAAGGCAAATTAGGCATTACTTGAGCTGGAAATGAGGTAAAAGCTGCTATTAAATGCGCAATAGAAAAATTTAAAAACAAGCTGTAATTCTCACTTAAAAATGCAGCCAAATCGACCGGATTTTGTGAATGTATATCAAAAATATACTTTTGCGCTGGATTAAGAATAGGATTGGGGCATGCAATGAGGTCAATGTATTCGAACATGCACTTTTCACTGCAAGCTACTTTAAACAAAGCTAATGATACAATTGGCGGACTAATAACACCATCGTAATAAACCGTATTTGCACGTTCGTGTATGCCGTCGAAAATTCCAGCATATTCAATCGTTTGCAGATTGGCATTATATGTAACAATCGAATTTCGGAGCATTTCACCCGATTCGGTAATAATTAATTGACTTGCAATTGAACCCATCGACTCAAATGTTTAAATAAGAACATTTAATTAACGGTTGGCATTTTTTCACTTACCTTTGGCTTGCCTGCCTCAAACACTAGTTTGAGTAAGCTATCCTGCGCAAGAGAGTTGTAAATTCGAACCAGCTGTACACTGTCCACACGAGCATTAAAAGCACCTTTTTTAGCTTCAAAATTTAATAACGAACCTGAAATGGAGTCAATTTTAAGTTGCTTACGTGCCTTGAGTCGGATTGTATAACGTCGCGTTAAACTATCACTAATAAGTTTACACACAATACTATCACGTGTCCCATTTTGATAATGTAATCGGATAATCGCTTGTTGTTTTTTTGCTTTATTGCTTTTTCCAACACAATGTAAAAAACTTAGAACGTATAAATCTTGATAAACGAGCGAACGATATTTAACTGCAAAATGAATTTTTGAGGGCGTTGAATCTTTCGAAAATACAAATTTTCGTTGCGTTAAAGGCCAAATACTATCGTGCATAGTGCGCAAGCGTAATGAATCCTGTGGATGAAAGTACCCTTGTTTCACTTTCGTATCGAGCGCGGTA
>JAGNPC010000218.1 GCA_017989795.1 Paludibacter sp.
CAATTGGGATGACCATTGGTCAACGTGATCATGCTACGGTGTTGCATGCTTGTAAAATAGTAACCGATTTAATGGATATTGATAAAGGTTTCCGCAATAGTGTTCGCGAAATTGAAGAACGACTTAAAAAGTAAGTTTTTGTACTAAAAGTTTTGTACTGTAAGCTTTTGTGTTAATATTATTTTAAAACCTGTTGCAGATTATGTGGCAGGTTTTTTTTTATACCCTAAAGCTCATAAAATATGCTTATTTTTGTAGTTAATTTTTTATTGTAATAATTTTATATGAAACAAAAAATCCAACAACTAGTTGAAAAATATACAACTTACGTAAGCCATTGCTATCGTACTATTCATGCAAATCCCGAATTGTCCTTCGAGGAGTATCAAACAGCGGCTTTTGTTTGTTCTGAACTTGCAATGATGGGCATTGACTACAAAAGTGGCATTGCTGGTACGGGTGTACTTGGAATTATTGAAGGCAATAACCCTAACGCTAAAACCATTGCGCTAAGAGCCGATATGGATGCATTGCCAGTTTGCGAGATGGTTGATATCCCATGGAAATCGACTAATGAAAATGTGATGCATGCTTGTGGACATGATGTACATACAGCTTGTTTGCTTGGTGCAGCTCGCATACTTAACGAACTTAAAGGTGAGTTCGACGGGCGTGTATTGCTTGTGTTTCAGCCAGGCGAAGAAAAAGCCCCTGGAGGTGCGCGGCTGATGCTCGAAGCTGGTGTTTTTGATGTGTACCAGCCCGATTTAATTTTAGCACAGCATGTATCTGTTGATTATCCAACAGGTACAATGGGTTTTCTTTCGGGAAAAATAATGGCCTCAGCCGACGAAATTCATGTAAAGATAAATGGCAAGGGTGGACACGGTGCTTTGCCTCATTTGGTAAACGATACGGTGTTGGCGGCTGCGCAAACATTAGTTTCGTTACAGCAAGTGAGGAGTCGTTTATGTCATCCACTAACACCCATGGTGCTTACGTTTGGTAAAATGATAGCGGCAGGTGCACAAAATATCATACCGCACCAAGTGGAGTTGTCGGGTACCCTACGCACAATGGATGAAACATGGCGCCAGCAGGCTAAGCAGCATATTGTGCGCATAATTACCGAAACGGCTGCTGCATACGGTTGTACGGCCGATATTACGATACCGCCTGGCTATCCATGCGTGGTGAACGATGATGAAATTACAACCAGAGCTGCTGCTTTTGCTACCCAATGGGTAGGAGAGGAGAAGGTTGTTCAACTCGAAAAACGAATGACCTCAGAGGATTTTTCATTTTTTACGCAGCAATATCCAGCTACCTTTTACCGTTTTGGTGTTAAAGGAATTGTCAATGCCACTACGGGTGGTTTACACAGTGCCGATTTTGTAATCGACGAAAGTGCTCTTCCCGTTGGCTTTGGTGGTATGGCTTGGTTGGCTTATTCGTTTTTAAATGAATAAGCTTTTATACAAAAAATGGTTTACCATCTTTTAAGTTCGTTGTATAATCGCTGAATAGGTAGACCCATTACATTGAAGTAGGAGCCATTGATGTGCTCTACGCCTACATACCCAATCCACTCCTGAACGCCGTAAGAGCCTGCTTTGTCGTAGGGTTTATAATGATCAAGGTAAAAGTCAATTTCGGCCTCATTGAGGCTGCTAAAGCGTACTTCTGAAATAACGTGGAAAGTTCTTCGTTTGCGTGTGGTAGTGATACATACTCCAGTAATGACTTGGTGTGTTTTTCCCGAAAGTTGTTTGAGCATTTGTTTTGCTTCGGTTCTGTCGGTAGGCTTTCCGAGTACAATGCCTTCGTGCCAAACAATTGTATCGGCCGTAATGAGCATTGTTTCGTCGTCAATTTTGTAAGCATTCGCTTTTTTCTCGGCCAAAAACATGGGTATGTCTACTCCAATAATATCACGCGGATAGCTTTCTTCTACATCAATTAGTTTAACAGTAAAATCAAGATGTAGACCTTTCAAAAGTTCCTGGCGGCGAGGCGATTGCGAAGCTAGAATAATTTTATAATGGGCTATGTTTTTTAGAAGTTCGTTCATGTTGGTTTAATGATTTGGAGAATAATTATTGAATAATAAAGATGTTGAAAAGGCTTAATCCGTACATCTTAGCCATTAAAAAGTAAAATACAACACTGTATAGCACACCAATAAACATGATGTATTTCAGTAGGCGCGAAGCTGTTTTGTATGCTTGTGGCTGATTAGCACTATAAAGCAAATAACAAAAAACGAGCAACGGTACAATTATTCCAAAAAGTATGTATTTAAAGGTGAGTGTTCCCTCAAAAGATATAAATTTTTGATTGATAAATATTAATAGTGCGATGCAGCTAGCTGTAAGTGTGTATATCACCAATTTTGTTTTAAATTCGCCCCACACTATGGCCATTGTTCTGCATTCTACTTCACTGTCGCCTTCGCGGTCTTGTAGATCTTTTACTAGTTCACGCATTAAGGTAAGTAGAAACGAAAATGCGGCAAAGCCACCAATCCAGCTGTAAATTTCGGCAGGGATAGGTGTTTGGTATAGCAGGTCGGCATAGTTGTTTTTGAGCTCGGCTACTGAGCTTATGGCCACAATGAGTATGGAACATGCAGCCATCAGTGCTACAATGAAGTTACCTATTGCAAATTGCCTTTTGTAGCTGGCGGAGTAAAACCAAAGTAATCCGGGTAACACAATAAACAGAAATGCAAGTGTGAAGCTGTGAAGGTTATATGCTAGAACAAGTCCAGTTACCACGCCAATTGCTGTTAAAGTTTGATGTATCAACATGGCCTGTTGTTTGCTGAAAACGGTACCAACAAGTACTTCATTGGGTTTATTTATGCGGTCGATTTTAAGGTCGAAATAATCGTTGATTACATATCCGGCGGCTGCAATGAATACAGTGGCTGTGATGAGTAATAACAGTGTGGTGTCCGCCGAAATGTATTCAAAACCATATTTTTGAAGTATGGGCGATACTATGAATTGCTGTAAAAGGAGCTGTATTAAAGCCAAGAACAATAAATTCTGATAGCGTATGAGTTTGAAAAATTGAATGACTGCCATTGGAATGTAATTGGTTTAAAATATTTGATAGCAAAATTACAAATAAATAATGACTTAGCTGTATTTTTTTATGCTTGGACTTTAACCTAAAATAAATTTTCTCAAATTATTAATCGGTATTGTCCGCTATAAGGTTTTGTTATTACAAAAATTTTATTTCTCTCACTTCGTTCGAGATGACATTCAGTTGTTAGTCTTTAGGGTGGAGGTTGGTTGGCGGCTTTGCCGTCAACCAACCTCCACCCGCCCAAATTCAACGTAATTCATTGTCATTCTGAACGTAGTGAAGAATATGATATTTTTTAACGGACACCAATGATTATTAATAACAAAAAAAGACCATGAATGATCATGATCTCTTTTTGTTTTTGCTCTCCCTCTTGGACTTGAACCAAGGACCCTCTGATTAACAGTCAGATGCTCTAACCAACTGAGCTAAGGAAGAATGTATCCCTTTCGGAATTGTGATACAAAGATAATACAAATATATTAACTCTGCAATATCTGTAGTGCCATTTAAATGGTTTTTTTTACATTTGTATAATAAGGTCGTGATATTCACTCTATTATTATTCGATACTTTATTGTATTGTTCATCAAATATACTTAATGGCCTCTTTAACCGTCATGTTTGGTATGATGTTTTTGCTTTTTGCTAACTCATTACAGGTGCTTATGACGCCATTTTCAAGAATATCCTGTCCGTTAAAGATCTCGGCACTCATACAATTTACAGTACAAGCAAGAATCCCAGCATCGCTCAGCGGGTCCAGACTTTTTATTCCAGCATTGTTTTTGCCGATTCCAGCATCGTTAAAAAACACCGCTTTCAGTTTGTGCTTCTGGGCATAATGCCCTGCACTTGCTCCACCATGCGATCCACATACAACAATTTCACCCGCATTTTGCTCGTTTAAGAAAGTAATGCTGTCAGCAACCGTTATTTGTACGTCATCAACATGTGTTTGAAATTGTTTTTGTATAACTGTTTTGATGCAATTTTCTTCTTTTATTGTTATAATAGATTCTGCATTCTTCTTTTTTTGTATCAAAGATGATAAATCAACTCTCTGGATTATTTTGGCTACAGCTTCTTTTACCGAATCACCAATCTGAATGCCAGCTGCTTCTGCACTTGCGTTTAAGTGGCTGATGATTCCGCACTCCCAGGTGTCCTGGGCTATGCCAATTTCAGCACTATTGTGACATACAGCACAAGCTAAAATGCCTTCAGCTTCATAGTGTGGAAGCCCACTAATCCCTGCTTGGTTTTTACCAATTCCAGCATTGTTTAGAAATACAGCTTTAACCCTACAGCTTTTAAGCTTACGGGCAAAAG
>JAGNPC010000022.1 GCA_017989795.1 Paludibacter sp.
TGGTTATAGCATTGGGGTTCCACCTCTTCCCATTCCGAACAGAGAAGTTAAGCCCAATAACGTCGATGGTACTGCCGCAAGGTGGGAGAGTAGATAGCTGCCGTTTTTAAAAATCCTCAATTACAGTAATGTAGTTGAGGATTTTTTTTTGTGTATTAAGGTCTTGAGAATGCTGTATTTGTGTGGTAGTGGTGATTTGTTTTGAAATATTGAATTGTGAGGAGGCTTCGATTTTGCATTTGATATTGAAAAATGATATTTTGATAGGAAATTGATGGTTATTTGTATTTATTATGGTATAGTTTATGGTTTTATGGTTGTATTTTAATACTTTTGTATTCCGAAAATAAAACTATTGTACTTTAAATAGAGAAAACATAAAATAATCATGGGAAGAGCGTTTGAATATCGTAAAGCGACAAAAATGAAGCGTTGGGGTAATATGGCCCGCGTTTTTACAAAATTGGGAAAACAAATTACTATTGCTGTTCGTGAGGGTGGTCCGGAGGTGGATACGAATCCGCGTTTGAGGGTGCTTGTGCAGCAGTCGAAAAAGGAGAACATGCCTAAAGAGAATGTGGAACGTGCTATTAAAAAGGCGATTTCGAAGGATGAGGCGGATTACAAAGAGATGGTGTATGAGGGTTATGGCCCGAATGGTATTGCTATTGTGATTGAAACGGCGACAGATAATCCGACGCGTACGGTTGCTAATATTCGTAGTTATTTAACGCGTCATGGTGGTTCGTTGGGTACGAGTGGTTGTTTGCAGTTTTTGTTTGACCATAAGTGTGTGTTTAAAATTGCTCCTAAAGAGGGTGTGTCTATTGATGATTTGGAACTTGAATTGATTGATTTTGGTGTGGATGAGTTGGCGGAGGATGAGGATTCGATTGTATTGTATGGTGAGTTTCAGTCGTACTCGATGATTCAAAAGTACTTGGAAGAGAACGGTTTTGAGATTTTTAGTGCGGAGTTTGAACGTATTCCGAATGATATGAAAGAGCTATCAGAAGAGCAAAAAGCACAGGTAACAAAATTGTTGGATAAGATTGAAGATGATGAGGATGTGCAAAATGTGTTTCATAATATGATTGAATAGTATTTGATCTGATTGCATTGTATTAAATATATATTGGTCCTGCATCGAGTTACGTGGTGCAGGACTTTTTTATAGGCTTTAGTTTATAGTATGGTTAAAATTGATTACTTTTGCGTATTGTTTTAATAGCTGATATGCAGAATAAGTGTCAGATTATAATTGTAAGTATAAATTTTTAGGTGTCGGAATAGAACTAATAAACTTCAAAAATGCCTCAAACATCACAACGCGGTAAGGCTATGCCTGAATCGCCAATTCGTAAATTAGTGCCTTTGTCGGACAAGGCTAAGGCTCGTGGAATAAAAGTGTATCATTTAAATATCGGTCAGCCCGATTTAAAAACGCCGCAGGAGGCGCTTGATGCGATTCGGAATATTGATCGTACGGTGCTTGAATATAGTCCGAGCGATGGTATTAAGAGTTTGAAATCGAAATTGGCTGCTTATTATCATTCGTTTAATATTGATGTTACAGAGCAGGATATAATTATTACTACTGGTGGATCGGAAGCTGTGAATTTTGCTTTTATGAGCTGTCTGGATCCGGGTGATGAGATTATTGTGCCTGAACCGGCGTATGCGAATTATACGGCTTTTGCGATTGCAGCTGGTGCTGTGGTTAAGCCTGTTGTGTCGACTATTGAAGAGGGTTTTGCTCTTCCGCATGTTGATCGATTTGAGGAACTTATTACACCTAAAACGAAGGGTATTTTGATTTGTAACCCGAACAATCCGACAGGCTATTTATATACCCGTGCGGAGATGAATAAGATTCGTGACCTCGTTAAAAAATACGATTTGTACTTGTTTTCGGATGAGGTTTATCGCGAGTTTTGCTATACGGGTGCGCCTTATATTTCGGCTTTTCATTTAGATGGTATTGAGGAGAATGTGGTGTTGATTGATTCGGTATCGAAACGATATAGTATGACCGGTGTGCGAATTGGTGCCATTGTGACCAAGAATGCGGAGGTGAAAAAAAATATTATGAAGTTTTGCCAAGCGCGTTTGAGTCCACCATTGTTGGGTCAAATTGCTTCGGAGGCGGCTATGGATGCATCGAAAGATTATATGCTCGACACGTACAACGAATATGTAGAGCGTCGTAAGTTCTTGATTGATGGTTTGAATCGTATACCAGGTGTGTATTCGCCAATACCGATGGGCGCATTCTATACGGTTGCACGTTTACCTATTGACGATGCTGATAAGTTTTGTGCGTGGTTACTGTCTGATTTTGAGTACGAAGGACATACGGTTATGATGGCTCCTGCTTCGGGTTTTTATACTATTGAAGGTATGGGTAAAGATGAGGTGAGAATAGCATATGTGCTTGATAAAGATGATTTGAAACATGCGCTGATTGTGCTTCAGAAAGCTTTGGAAGTGTATCCAGGGAGGAAATGATGTGATGATGTGATGATGAGATGATTTGATGATTTGATGATGTCTGCCCCTAACCCCTAAAGGGGAACAGAAATTTGTATTGATAATTATAACAAAGACAGGTGTTTCTCGCGTCTTAAAGCCCCTTTAGGGGTTTGGGGCAGGGATGTGTAAGGTGAATGGTGTAACTTCTTATTTCTAACTTCTAACTTCTAACTTCTAATAAATGTCGGTAGAATATTTTTTAGCAAAACGAATCAATTTTCAGCAGGGCAGGAAGAATGTTTCCCGTCCTGCTGTGCGTATAGCCATAATTGCCATTGCGTTGGGAATGGCGGTGATGATTATTGCTATTGGCGTAGTAATTGGCTTTAAACAGGAGGTTCGTAATAAGGTAGTTGGTTTTGGTGGACATATACGTATTAGTAATTACGATAGTAATAATACTTTTGAAACAGAGCCTATCATGTACGATTCATCTTTTTTTAGTGCTATAAATAAAGAGAATGGTGTTCAGTCGGTGCATCGGTATGCAACCAAGCCAGGTATAATAAAAACGGATGAAGATTTTCAGGGGATTGTTTTAAAAGGTGTAGATTCGACCTACGATTGGAGCTTTTTTGAATCGGGAATGATTGCCGGATCTGTACTGAACATTTCGGATAGTTTGCGTAATAATATTATTATATCTAAAGACTTAGCCAAACTTTTGAAATTAAAGCTTGGTGATAGTTTTTTTACTTATTTTATTAAAGAACAGGTAAAAGCGCGTAAGTTCACGATATCAGGTATTTATTCAACCAATTTTGCTGAGTTTGATAAGTTGTTTATTCTGACTGATATTCGTCACTTACAACGCTTAAATGGGTGGGAGCCTAATCAGTTTAGTGGCTATGAGGTGACATTAACCGATTTTGACATGCAGGAAGTAGTGAGTGATGCTTTACAAGGTGTAGCAAATGCACACATGAATGGATCAAATCAACTTTATTTTATCCAAACGATTAAAGACTTGTATCCACAGATGTTTGGGTGGTTGGAACTGTTGGATATTAATGTGTGGGTGATATTGGCTTTGATGTTAGCAGTAGCTGGCTTTAATATGATTTCGAGCTTGCTAATTCTGATTTTGGAAAGAGCTAATATGATTGGAGTTTTAAAGTCAATAGGGGCTACTAACTGGACGGTGCGCAAGGTGTTTTTGTATTATGCTATGTTTTTGATAGGTAAAGGTATGCTCTGGGGAAATATAATTGGTATTTCGTTGTGCGTGTTACAGTATTTTTTTAGAATTGTACCGCTTGATGCGGAAGCGTATTATGTAGCTTACGTACCTGTTTTGTTTAATTGGACTGCTATTGCATTCTTAAATATTGGTGTTTTCTTTGCATCGGTATTTATGATGATTGGACCTTCGTACTTAATTTCTAAAATCTCACCCGCCAAAATCATCCGATACGAATAAAAAGTTTTCAACAGCTTAAGGTGTTGATTTGTAGATAGATGCTTTAATTTAACTTAATTGATTTTTTTAGAGACGAAAATTGATTTGCATAAGCTGCACATATATGTTATTTTTGTGCAGTATATGTGAGTTCTTTATCTTTTAATAAGTGAACGATTTTGAAACTTTATTGTTAAAATAAGGTTGCACGTAATTTTTATGACTAATGAATAAAAACAAAGTATTTGAGCAGCGCCTAAAGGCATTGCAGGAAATGGAACATAATGCTGCTCATAAACAGCATTTAAAAGGAAAATTGACAGCTCGCGAACGATTAAATATCTTGTTTGATGAAGGAACTTTTTTTGAACTCGATTCGTTTGTAGCTCCCTCGCAAAGTCCAATAAGTAGCCGTCAGACCAATTTTGGCGATGGCGTAGTGGTGGGACGTGGATTGGTTCAGGGACGAAGTGTATTTGCTTATGCTCAGGATTTCACGGTGTTGGGCGGATCGCTTGGGTATGCTCACGGTATGAAAATAGCCAAAGTGCAGGAAATGGCACTTAAACTTGGAGCACCTATCGTTGGGTTGATGGATTCGGGTGGTGCTCGTATTCAGGAAGGTGTAAAGAGCCTTTCGGCATATGCTACAATTTTTAAAAATAATGTACAGTCATCAGGTATTATACCTCAGATATCGGCCATTTTAGGTCCTGCGGCGGGTGGTGCGGTATATTCGCCAGCGTTAACCGATTTTGTATTTATGGCGAATCAAACATCTTATATGTTTGTTACAGGTCCTGATGTTGTTCGCGAAGTGTTGAACGAAGAGATTGACATGGAAGGCCTTGGAGGTGGTAATGTGCATGCACAAAAAAGTGGCGTGGCACAGTTTGTTTCCGACGATGAGGAGCATACCATCCTTTTGATACGTAAATTATTGTCGTATATCCCATCGAATAATTATGATACTTTACCTGTATCAAATATTGTTAATGTTTATAATACTCGTCAGGAGTATTTAAATAAGATTATTCCGGATGATCCAAATCGTCCGTACGATATGAAAGAAGTTATCAATATTCTTGTTGATAAAGACTCATTCTTTGAAGTACATGAGAAATTTGCTCAAAATATTTTAGTTGGTTTTGCACGCTTAAATGGTAAGACCATTGGTATAGTAGCCAATCAGCCGAAAGTAATGGCAGGAACCTTGGATATTAATGCAAGCGTAAAAGGAGCACGTTTTGTGCGTTTTTGCGACGCATTTAATATTCCCTTGTTGATATTAGAAGATGTTCCCGGATTTTTACCAGGCATTGAACAGGAACACAACGGTATTATACGTAATGGTGCTAAACTCTTGTATGCATTTTGCGAAGCAACAGTACCTAAAATTACCATCATTACACGCAAAGCTTATGGTGGTGCCTACATTGTGATGAGTAGTAAAAATACAGGTGGCGACTTTAATTTTGCATGGCCTACAGCTGAGATTGCCGTAATGGGACCTGCTGGTGCTATTAAAATTGTGAATAAACACGATTTAGCAAAGGCTGAAAATAAAGCTGAGATGGAGAAAATGTTAACTGATAAATACAAAGAAGAAGTTGCCAATCCATACAAAGCAGAAGAATTGGGCTTAATTGACGAGGTTATTATGCCATCCAAATCACGTGAGATTCTAATTACAGCATTCGATATTTTATCAAATAAACAATATCATAAACCAGCCCGTAAACACGGAAGTATTCCTTTATAACGTTCGTAAAGTTATAAATATAACGTTCGTAAAGTTATAAAGTAGGAGTGTAGCACTGAGTTAATATTGCGAAGCAATATCAAACTATGTGTACTCCTTTATAATAGAACAACAAAACTAGTGTGTTCTATGTGTCTAATGTGGTTTAAAAAGGTTTATCAAGTAATAAGTTTAAAATGAAAAAAAGACTTTTAATAGCAAATAGAAGCGAGATTGCAATCCGCATTATCCGTGCCGCACACAAGCTTGGGATGGTGGCTGTGGTTTTTCAAAGCGATAGAGAACCCGAAGCACTGTATTTGAGCTATGCCGACGAGGTGATTCCTGCGAAAGATGCTCATAACGATAAGGCCATTTTTTTGGATGCGGATCGTATAGTACAATTAGCACTCGAAAATAATATTGATTTAATTCACCCTGGATATGGTTTTCTATCCGAAAATCCTGATTTTGCACAGCTTTGTACCGACAAAGGTTTAAATTTTATTGGCCCTTCGGCACAGTTAATTCGCGATATGGGGCTCAAAACGGTGGCTAAAAGTATGGCTATTGAAGCCGGTTTACCTTTGGTGCCAGGTAGTGATGGCCCTGTGCGCGATGCTCAGGTGGCGAAGGAATTTGCAGATAAAATTGGTTACCCAGTAATTCTGAAAGCTTCGGCCGGTGGTGGTGGACGCGGTATGCGTATTGTTGAAAAGCCCGAAACCATTGAGCGCAATTTTAAATCGGCATCCGACGAGGCTCTTGCTGCCTTTGGCAATGGCGATATGTTTATCGAAAAGTATTTGCAGAACCCCAAACATTTGGAGTTTCAAATTATGGGCGATAAACATGGCAATGTGGTGCACTTAGGCGAACGCGAATGTTCACTTCAACGCAAACATCAAAAGATTGTTGAAGAAGCTCCATCGGCAAGTATAAGCCCCGAAAAAAGAACCGAGATGGGCGAAATGGCTGTGCGATTTGCGAAAACCATTGGTTACTATTCGGCTGGTACTATCGAGTTCATCATGGACGAAGATGGTTCGTACTATTTTATGGAAATGAATACCCGTATACAGGTAGAGCATCCAGTAACAGAACAAGTTACAGGTGTCGACTTGGTGGATTGGCAAATACGTGTCGCCTTGGGTGAGCATCTTACTCTCAAGCAAGAAGATATTAAAATTACGGGCTGGGCAATGGAAATTCGTGTAAATACCGAAGATCCGCAAAACCGCTTTAGCCCTCAAACAGGTTTAATTGACCAAATTGCTTTCCCAACTGGCGATCATATTCGTATTGAAACAGGGGTTCAGAGCGGTGCTGTAGTTACACCTTATTTTGATTCGATGGTAGCTAAAATTATTGTTACAGGTACTGATAGAGCCGATTGTATTGCAAATACACTTGATGCTTTAAATAACTTTGTACTCAATGGACTTAAAACAACAGTTCCATTTTGTCGCGTTGTACTTCAGCATCCAGCATTTATTGATGCCACTTATACAACTCGCTGGGTAGATCAGGTTTTCACACCCGATATGCTCGAAAACGAGGACGATGAAATGATTGGCGCTTTAGCTGCAACAATTATGTATGCTCAGGAGTATCTACAATTGTCGTCAGACATACCTTGGTACAAAAGCGACCGTTTAAATGTGTGGGTTCTTAACAAACGATTGAATTATTAATCAGCTTGTTACGAATAATTATTAATCAAAAAAACAACTAATTAAATGGGAACATCCTATATCTATAATCGCGACGCCTCACGCCTTTTTATTGCGGTACGCGAAAATGGTAAACGCTATAAATTATTTATTCCTAAAGAATCGAAACCAGCAATTAATGGTTCCGAAATGGATATTGATTTTGTGGAACAAGGCGATTTTGATTATACTTTTGAATGGAAAGGTAAGAAATTTCATTGTGAACTTGTTTCGCGTGATCAAAATAAGGCCATTGTGAAAGTCAATGGGGTAGAATATAAATACAGTATCGAATCGATTTTCTCGTACATTCGTCGTGGAATGATAAACAGCGATGCTAATAAAATTGATGATAACAATATAGCAGCTCCAATGCCAGGCAAAATTGTTGACATCTTTTTGTCGGAAGGCGATTTAGTGAATGCTGGCGATCCGATATTAACGTTAGAAGCTATGAAGATGCAAAACGAAATTTCGGCCAATTGCAACGGTGTGATACGTAAAATTAAAGTTCAGCCCGGTCAATCGGTTATGAAAGATGAATTATTAGTTGAAATTCAGTCGATTGAAGTGTGATGTGGTGATGTGGGGAAGCCCCCTAATCCCCCAAGGGGGACTTAAAGAAAAGATGAAGAGATGAAAGAATATACCATACGTATGTATCTACTTTTTTCCTCGTTTCCTCGTTCACTAGTAACTAGTAACTTGTAACTTTGCAGATGAATTTTACAGCAATAGATTTTGAAACAGCACATGCCCAATTTCCATGCGAAATTGGGCTTTCGCTTGTTAGGGATGGTGTTATTGTGGAATCAAAATCGTGGTTGATTAAGCCCGCTTGTTTCCCTTACATGAACCCTTGGAACGAACGCGTACACGGTATTAGTAACTCTGATGTTGCTCATGCAGCTACATTCGAAGAGCTATGGAGCGAAATATGTCCTTATCTGAACGATCAGGTGGTGGTAGCACACAATGCGTCTTTTGATATGGGTGTGCTGCGTGCTGCTTTAGCGCATTACGATATTGCTGTACCTTGGGTAGAGTACTTTTGTAGTGTTAGCCTATCGCGCAAAGTGTGGAAAGGCCTACCCAGTCATTCGCTCGGCTCGCTATGCACGTATCATAACATTCAGTTTCAGCATCACCGCGCTGGCGACGATGCACGTGCATGTGCTCAAATAGTGCTGAATGCTTTTGAAGAACTGGGAGTCAGTACCCTCGCTGATTGTTTATCTCAAACAGGTTTAAAACTTAAAACATTGAAGAAATAACACGAGATGCTTATCTCGTGTTATTCGTTTTTAAATCACCATATTCTTTATTCTACAAGATTATAAGACTGTTTATTTCAATAAAATAGTGATTATTGAAATTTAAATTATACAATTTTATGGATATGAAGTTAAATGCTTAACGTTATTTCCGAATGACGATGTAAAAAGTACACATTAAATTTGTAATTTTGTAGATTATAAAAAGTTGAGAAAAAATGGAGAAATTACGCTTTCAGAGTTTTGCAAGCGGGAGTAGCGGAAATTGTTATTTTATTGGAAATGCACGAACAGGCATTTTAATTGATGCAGGAATAGGTGTAAAAACTATTCGTAAGTGTTTAAGAGCTATTGGTTTAGATTTTGAAAATATTTTGGGTGTCTTTGTTACGCATGATCATGCCGACCATATAAAGTCGGTGGGTGTGCTTGGCGAAAAATATAATATTCCTATTTATGCACCCTATATGGTGCATCACGGCATACATAAAAGTTATTGTGTTACCGAAAAGTTATTTCAAAGTAAACGAGTTATCGAAAAGGAAAAGCCATTTATACTAAATGAATTTACAATAACGCCTTTCCCTGTTTCGCACGATGCTACTGATAATGTGGGGTATACGATAGAGTACGGTGATAAACGGTTTGCGTTTGCCACTGATTTAGGCTGTGTAGGCCCTGCGGCTAGTGAGCATTTAAAGGCTGCTGATTATATGGTTTTTGAAGCAAATTACGATGAAATGATGCTTGATCAGGGTACTTATCCTACTTATTTGAAAAACAGAATAAAATCGGATACGGGACATTTGAGTAATTTTGAGTGCGCCAAATTTTTAGCTCAAAATTACAATCCAAGCTTGCAATATATTTTCTTGTGTCATTTAAGTCGTGAAAATAATATGCCAAACATTGCCTACGAAACTGTTCAGAGTTTATTGGAGGAGCAAAACATACAAATTGATAAAGATGTAAAATTGGTTGTGTTAAATCGGTTTACACCTTCCGAATTATATATATTTGAATAATAATCAACTATTTAATATTAATAAATGGATTCGAAACTAGTAATAATACCTACTTACAACGAAAAGGAAAATATCGAGAATATTATTCGCGCTGTTTTCAATCTTCCGATAGCTTTTCATGTGCTTATTATTGAAGATGGGTCGCCTGATGGAACTGCTTCCATTGTAAAAAGGCTGCAAAGCGAATTTGAAGATAAGCTGTTTATGGTTGAACGTACAGGTAAGCTGGGGTTGGGTACAGCCTATATTGCAGGTTTTAAATGGGCTTTGGCTCATTCGTACGACTATGTATTTGAGATGGATGCCGATTTTTCGCACAATCCAACTGATTTACCTAAGCTATATAAAGCATGTTCTGAACAAGGTGCCGATGTAGCTATTGGTTCGCGCTATGTGAGTGGTGTAAATGTAGTTAACTGGCCAATGGGGCGTGTATTGATGTCTTATTTCGCATCCAAATATGTGCGTTTTGTGTTGGGTATGAAAATAGCTGATACAACAGCAGGATTTAAATGCTACCGCGCTCAAGTTTTGCAACGCATTAATCTTGATAACATTCGCTTTAAAGGGTATGCTTTTCAGGTAGAAATGAAATTTACTGCCTTTAAATGCGGTTTTGTATTGAAAGAGGTGCCAATTATATTTGTAAACCGTGAATTGGGTACGTCAAAAATGAGTGGAGGTATATTTAGTGAAGCTTTTTTAGGTGTGATTCAATTGAAACTAAATAGCTTTTTTAAAAAGTATCCACAGAAATAGATTTTTGTCCTTAATATTAAATAGCTAATTTTAAAATTCAAAAATGAGTATAGTTTTAATAAAAAATGCGACTATAATAAACGAAAATCGAACTTTTGTAGGTTCGGTTCTTGTCGAAAACGATTTTATTAAATCTGTTTTTGAAGGAACTCAGATTGACGACAGCATTGTTGCCGATACGATTATTGATGCTACTGGTAAGCTGTTGCTTCCAGGTGTAATAGACGATCAGGTACATTTTCGTGAACCAGGTTTAACGCACAAAGGCAATATTCACAGCGAGTCGCGAGCAGCAGTAGCAGGTGGAGTAACGTCGTTTATGGAAATGCCTAACACCATGCCTTTGACCGTAACAATAGAGGCCCTCGAATATAAATATCTAATTGGAGCTGATAAGTCATTTGCAAATTACTCATTTTATATGGGTGCTACCAACAATAACTTAGCCGAACTGCGTAAAGTAAACCCACACACAGTATGTGGTGTGAAGGTTTTTATGGGGTCGTCTACGGGAAATATGTTGGTTGATAACACCGAAACATTGAGTGGTATTTTTAAAGAAATACCAATGCTTATAGCTACACATTGCGAGGACGAAGCAACAATACAAGCGAATAAAGCGCATTATAAAGCGCTACATGGCGATGATTTGCCCATTGCTTTTCATCCACTTATCCGTAACGACGAAGCTTGTTATCGCTCGTCGTCATTTGCAGTCGATTTGGCTACAAAGTACAACGCGCGTTTACATGTGCTACATATCTCATCGGCAAAAGAAATGACCTTGTTTGGAAATTCACTTCCATTAAAAGATAAAAAAATTACTTCTGAAGTGTGTGTGCACCATCTTTGGTTCTCGGATGAAGATTATGCAAAATATGGTAATCGAATCAAATGGAATCCGGCAATTAAATCAGAAAATGATCGTTTAGCTCTTATTGATGCATTAAACAACGGTCGTATTGATGTGGTTGCTACCGATCACGCGCCGCATTTGATGCGCGAAAAAGAAGGCAACTGTTTAAAGGCTGCATCTGGTGGCCCATTGATTCAACATGCACTTGTGGCTATGTTGCAAATGGCCAAAAATGGTGTTTTTAGCTACGAAAAAGTGGTCGATAAAATGTGTCATGCTCCTGCCGAACTTTACCGAGTTGAAAAGCGAGGATATATTCGTGCGGGTTATTTTGCCGATTTAGTTTTGCTTGATCCAGCTCAAAGTACGACTGTCACCACTGATAATTTACTTTATTTTTGTGGTTGGTCGCCGTTTGAGGGAACAACTTTTGATCATACTGTTCTTAAAACATGGGTGAATGGAAATTTGGTGTACGACGAAGGTGTGATTGATGAAAATGTACGTGGACGCAGATTGACATTTACAATTTAATTTTTTAAAATGAAGAATTTTAAACGGGTAACTTTTTCGGTGTTAAGTGTTTTGCTTTTTGCTTCGTGCGCTAAGCAATCGAAAAAGTCGGTTGACTATATCCACAACGAAGGTAAGGCGCAAGGTACCTATTACTCTGCCACTTATTTACAGCCCGATGGAAAGGATTTGCAAGTTGAGATCGATTCTTTTTTTATGCGCTTTGACCGTTCGTTATCTACATATAATCCTAATTCTGTAATTTCTAAAATAAACAAAAATCAGTCAACTGAAACTGATTTGTATTTTGAAAATATGTTTGCAGCTGCATATAAAGTGTCGGTGAAAACAAATGGAGCATTTGACATTACCGTGGCGCCTTTGGTAAATGCATGGGGCTTTGGTTTTGGAAAACAAGAAAGAAACAAAGAGCCAGACTATAAGTCGTTGATGAATCTTATCGGCTACGAGAAGGTGAAGCTTGTTGATCATCAGATAATTAAATCGAATCCTGAAATGATGTTGGATGCGAGTGCTATAGCGCAAGGCTATTCGGCCGATTTGGTAGCTACCTTGTTCGAGGATAATGGATGTGAAAACTACATGATTGATATAGGTGGTGAGATAGTTTGCAAGGGTAAAAACCCAAAAGGGAAAAATTGGCAGATAGGCATTGATAAACCTGTTGACGACCCTGTTAATCAGAACGGAGAGTTGCAAACCATCGTAAGTATTAGCAATAAAAGTATTACAACTTCGGGCAATTACCGTCAGTTTTATTTTAAAGATGGCAAGAAATATGCGCATACCATTAACCCAAAAACAGGTCGTCCGGTTGAGCATAACTTGTTGAGTGCAACAGTGGTAGCCGATAATTGTACAACTGCCGATGCTTACGCTACAGCATTTATGGTAATGGGTAAGGATAGTGCTATGGCACTCTGTAATCGAATGCCTGAGATGGATTGCTATTTGATTTATGCTGATGATCAAGGAAAGTACCAAGTGGTATACACCGATGGTTTTAAAAAGTATTTATCTGAATAAATGCTAAGTTATTATTTTTTATTACTTTATAAGGGTCAAAAGCTCTAAAAAACGAGATTTATTTTTTTATTACCAATATATTAACTACTTTTGCAGTCCGAATTTTACGTATGAAACAAAAAACGCTTATTCTTCTGTTCGCAGTTGTTCTATTTGCCTCATGTGGTGAATATCAGAAAATTCTGAAAAGCACTGACCCTGATTTTAAATATAAAAAGGCAATAGAGTATTTTGAAAAGAAAGACTTTATGCGAGCAACAACCTTGTTCGATGAGGTGACAAGTTATTACAAAGGCACTGAAAATTCGGAA